>NZ_JAHBDB010000009.1:0-111950 GCF_019956105.1 Pseudomonas sp. BF-RE-25 | reverse complement strand
TCCTTGAGATAGCCATCGCCGGCAAGCCGGCTCCTACAAGGGGGGTGCGCAGGTTCGAAAGCTGCATCCTTCCCTAGCTACGACTCAAATACGCCTTCCCATAATGCCGCTCCATCCGCGCCTGAATCAGCTCCAACCCAATCGACATCACCCAGTAAATCACCGCCGCCGTCGTCAGCATCTCGATATAGCGATAGCTCGAGCGTCCATACGACTGCGCCAGAAACATCACCTCCCAAACACCCATCACCGAGATCAGTGACGAGTCTTTGAGCATAGAGATGAATTGATTGGTGGTCGGCGGGATGATGGTGCGCATGGCTTGCGGCAGGGTGACGCGCCAGAAGATCACGGTTTCGCGCATGCCCAGTGCCAGCGAGGCTTCGCGCTGGCCGTGGGGGACGCCGAGGATGCCGGCGCGGAAGATTTCGCTGAGGTAGGCGCCGTAGTTCAGCGACAGGGCGATGATGCCGGCGACGACGGCGCCCGGCACGATGCCGAGTTGCGGCAGGCCGAGGTAGATCAGCAGGATCTGGATCAGCAGCGGAGTGCCGCGAAAGAACGAAGCGTAGAAACTTGCGATGCCGAAGGCCACGGCGCTTTTCGACAGCCGTGCGAGGGCGGTGATGAAGCCCAGCAGCGACGACGCGACGATTGAGCACAGGCACAAAAACAGGGTCAGCGCCGCGCCTTGCAGAAAGCCGTTCGGCGCCAGGTGCAGGCCGATCAGGTTGGGCAGCTTGTCGAGGATGATCGAGAACTTCAGGTCGAAGCTCAGGAAGAAACTGGCGAACAGACTCAGCATTGCCGCCCAGGTCAGGTACAGCCGCGTGCGGAAACCGAAGATCCTTTGCAGCCGGGACTCAGCCACCGGTTGTGGCGGCTGAGGAGGGTTGGGAAAGGAAGTCATTTGCTGATGTCGGCGCCGATCCATTTTTGCGAGAGCTTGCTCAGGGTGCCGTCCTGTTTCAGTTGCGCGAAGACGTCACGCACCTTGGCGTCCCACTGCGCATCGCCTTTTTCGATGGCCACCGAGTTCGGCTCCGAGTACAGCGGTTCGCCGGCAAGCTTGAAGCGTTTGTCTTCGGTCAGGCGCGGCTGCGCGGTGACCAGGTTGGTGAGGACCGCATCCAGTCGCACGCCAGCGCCCAGTCCCAAGTCCTGGAACGCCACGTTGTCGGTGTCGTACGGGGCGATCTGCACGTTTTCAAATGGGTACTGCAACTGCGTGTCTTCGGCGCCTTCGATCACCAGGTTTTTGTTCAGGTAGCTTTCGTAGCTGGAAGCACTGGTGAGGCCGACTTTCTTGCCGCTCAGGTCCTTGGCGCTGTGGATGCTGTCGTCCTTGGCGTTGACCACGATCACCGCGGGTGAGGCGTAGTACTCGACCGGGAAATCAAAGACTTCGGCGCGGGCCTTGCTCGGGGTCATGGAGCAGATGCAAATGTCGTAGCGTCCGCTCCAGCGGCCGGCAGCGATCACATCCCAGGAAGGTGTTTCGAGGCGCAGTTTGACCCCGAGTTTATTGGCCACGGCTTTGGCCACATCAACGTCGAAACCGTCGAGCTGGTTCTGGTCATTGAGGAACGAGAAGGGCGGATAGCTTTCCATCAGCACGCCGACCAGTTCTTTCTTTTGCTCGATGCGGTCCAGCGTGGCGCCGCCGAAGGCTTGGGTGGAGGCAGCCAGAATCGTCAGGCCCAGGGCCAGTAGTGGTTGAAGTTTCACAGTCGACCCCTGATAAAAAAATGGTTGTTATTAACCGGATGGTGCGTATTAAATAGTTATAAGAACGACTCTGGTAGTGAGTTATTTTCATAAGCATATGAGTAAAAAGCATATGAGCGCAGCAAGCACAGTGATTCTGGATGGCGGCATGGGTCGTGAGTTGCAACGCCGGGGTGCGCCATTCAGACAGCCTGAATGGTCGGCGCTGGCCTTGAGCGAAGCGCCGCAGGCCGTGGAGGCGGTGCATGCGGCTTATATCGAAAGCGGCGCGAACGTGATCACCAGCAACAGCTATGCGGTGGTGCCTTTTCACATTGGCGAAGAACGTTTTGCGGCTGAGGGTCGAGCCCTCGCGGCGTTGGCCGGGGAGTTGGCCAGGCGTGCGGTGGACGCTGCGGGCAAACCGGTGCGTGTGGCGGGTTCATTGCCGCCGTTGTTCGGTTCCTATCGTCCGGATTTGTTCGATGCAGCTCGGGTAACGGAATTGCTCGCGCCGCTGGTCGAGGGGCTGGCCCCGCATGTCGACCTGTGGCTGGCGGAAACCCAAAGCTCGATCGTGGAAGCGCGAGCGATTCACGCCGGTCTGCCGAAGGACGGCAAGCCGTTCTGGCTGTCGTTTACCTTGAAGGATGAGGACACGGACGAAGTCCCGCGTTTGCGTTCCGGCGAACCTGTGGCCGAAGCGGCTGCGGTGGCTGCGCAGCTGGGCGTCGAGACGTTGCTGTTCAACTGCAGCCAGCCGGAAGTGATCGGTGCGGCGATTGATGCGGCGCGGGCAACGTTCGAGCGTCTGGGCGTGAAGATTCACATCGGCGCGTACGCCAATGCCTTCCCGCCGCAACCGAAAGAGGCGACGGCCAATGACGGTCTGGACCCGTTGCGCGACGATCTGGACCCGCCGGGCTACCTGCATTGGGCGGCGGACTGGAAAGAGCGCGGTGCCAGCCATTTGGGTGGGTGCTGCGGGATTGGGCCGGAGCATATTGCGGTGCTTGCCCAGAAATTGGTGTGATGCCATTCGCGGGCAAGCCTCGCTCCTACATTGGATCGGGTTGATCACAAATATTGTGGTCGACCTAAAACCCTGTAGGAGCGGGGCTTGCCCGCGAAGGCGTCCGTCGAGGCGCCGCTGATTTACCCGCGACACTCCGCCAGAGTTTTCACCTGCCCCGACCCCGTCTGATTCTCATCACTCAACCATCGCTCAAACCCCGCCCCAACCACCGGCCATTCCGAATCCAGAATCGAATACCAGGCCGTATCCCGGTTCTGCCCCTTCACCACCATGTGCTGGCGGAACACCCCTTCAAAACTGAACCCCAACCGCTCCGCCGCGTACTTGGAACGCGCGTTGCCGTTATTGCACTTCCACTCCAGACGCCTGTAGCCCAGCGCGAACGACTCTTTAGCCAGCAGATACACCGCCTCGGTACTTTTCGGCGAACGCTGCATCGGCGCGCCGAAGGTAACGTGGCCGATTTCAATACGGCCCTGAGACGGAACGATCGACATCAAACTGAGAATGCCTTGCACATCGCCGCTGGCACGGTCGATCACGCTGAAGAAATACGGGTCGCTGTTGGCCGCGTGATTGTTCAGCCAGTCGTTGAAAACGCTGCGCTCCGGGAAAGGACCGTATGGCAAATAATCCCAGAGTTTCGGGTCGGCGCCCGGACCTTGCAGGGCTTTGAACAAACCGTCGCCATGGCGCGCCGGGTCGAGTTTTTCCAGGCGGATGAAGCGCCCTTCGATGGTTTGCACCGTTGGCGCCGGGACGCCTTTCCAGTCTGCGAGTGAAGTCGTCATGTCGTTCTCCTTGAACCTTAAAGGGCTTTGCGGAACTGGATGAAACCAGGGCGCTCGGCGATGCGCTCGTAGAGCTGGATCGCGGTGGCGTTGGTTTCGTGGGTCAACCAGTGGACCTTGCAGCAACCGTCCGCTTTGGCGGTCGCGTAGACAAATTCGATCAGTTTGCGGCCGACGCCGGTGCCGCGGGTTTCGGGTGTTACCAACAGGTCTTGCAGGTAGCAGGAGTTTTCGATGCTCCAGTTCGACCGATGGTAGATGAAGTTCACCATGCCGACCGCTTTGCCGTCGCGCCACGCCAATGCCGAATGAGTCGGTTCATTCGAGTCGAGCAGGCGTTGCCACGTGCTGTCAGTGACAGCCTCAGGCAGTTCGGTGTTGTAGAAGCGCAGGTAGGCTTGCCACAACGGCAGCCACGCAGCGTGATCAGCAGCGGTGACCTGGCGGATTTCAATCTGACTCATGTTCAATCCTTAGCGCATCAAGTGGGCGAGGGCCTGGTCGTGCACGTCGGGGCTGGCGGCGAGCCCCTCGCGCACACCGGCGATGTCTGCGGTGCTGCGGTTCTGGCTGAGTTTGCGTTTGCCTTCCAGGCGCTGGATCGGCAGGGCAAACCCGACGATGGCCTTGAGCATGCCGTCGATGTAGTCGGCGGGTGCGTCAGCGACTGTCCATGGTTGGGCGCGACCGGCTTCATGGCGATCGGTCAACGCACTGACCAGGTTAAGCAGGCGGTCGGCGTCGGTGAAAACCTCTGCGGTGCCGTAAGCGTGCACGGCGACGTAGTTCCAGGTCGGTACGACTTTGCCGTGCTCGGCTTTGCTCGGATAAAAGCCCGGGCTGATGTACGCGTCGGCACCGGCGAAAATGACCAGCGCTTCGGCACCGTTTTGCAGTGCCTTCCATTGCGGGTTGGCCCGGGCGAAATGACCGTACAGGGTGCCATTCGGACCTTGGTCAGGGCTGAACAACAACGGCAGGTGACTGGCTTGCAAGCCTTGCTCGTCGTGGGTGATCACCACGGCCAGGCGCGTGTCGAGTATCTGCTGCTGCAGTTCATGCAAATCTTTGATGGCAAAGCCGCTGGGGTTGTACATGGAAAAATTCCTTGGCGAATGCGTCCATCCTAGGCAGGCTATTGGTCTGTTGTAAGAGCCATTAACGACCAATTTCATAGGTCCATTGCCATGAGCGAAGCGCCGCTTTCCCTGTCGTTCAACCCCGCCGGTATCGAACTTGACCGCCGTCAGGGGCTTAGTCGTCAGCTCTATCAGGCCTTGCGCCTGCGGGTGCTCGACGGGCGATTGGCCAGTGGCACTCGATTGCCGGCCAGCCGGGACTTGGCGGCGGCGTTGGCGATTTCCCGCAACAGCGTGGTTCGCGCCTACGATCAGCTCTACGCAGAAGGCTTCATCGAGGGACGTGTCGGGGACGGGACTTACGTCGCGCAATTGCCTCAAGCGGCGTTGCCCACGAAAAAACTATCCACAAAAGTATCCACAGGGTTGTCAACAGGGTTACCCACAGCCTTATCCACAAATTGGCTGGATTTACCTGTGGTTTCATCCAGTAAAGTTATCCACAGCGGAGCGCTGGGGCGCGTTGAAAAGAACCATTTGGCCACGCCGCCCAGCGGTCCGCCTCGGGCTTTTCGGGTGGGCGTTCCGGCGTTCGACCTGTTTCCCTTCGAGGTGTGGGCCAAGCTGAATGCGGCTTTCTGGCGTAAACCGGATTTGCAGCAGCTGTGTTATGGCGATCCGGCGGGCGATGCGCGCTTGCGCGGCCTGATCGCCGCTTATTTGCGCAGTTCGCGGGGGATGCAGTGCACGGCTGAGCAAATAGTGATCACCAGCGGCGCACAGCAGGGGATTAGCCTTTGTGCACAGCTGCTGGTGGAGCCGGGCGACGGGGTGGCGATTGAAAATCCGGGGTATCGGGCGGCAGGTCATGCGTTCGCCGTGGCCGGGGCGAAATTGCATGGGGTGGCGGTGGACGGCGAGGGCATCGACTGCACCGAACTGGCCCGGCTCAGCGATTGTCGACTGGCCTATGTCACGCCTTCGCATCAATACCCGACCGGCGTGGTAATGAGCCTGGCGCGGCGTCTTGAATTACTCGCTTGGGCGGAGCGCAATCAAGGCTGGATCGTCGAGGACGACTACGATGGCGAATACCGTTACAGCGGCGCACCCCTGGCGCCGTTGGCGGCACTCGATCGGCAGGGCCGGGTCTTGTACGTCGGGACCTTTGGCAAAGTTGCATTCCCGGCGTTGCGCCTGGGTTATCTGGTGTTGCCGCCGGCTCTGGTGCAGGCGTTTTCTCAACGTCGAGCGGTGGACGTCCGGCATTCCGAAGTCAGCACCCAGGCAGTGATGGCCGAGTTCATGGCCACCGGGCATTTCCAGCGGCACATCCGCCGCATGCGCCGTGCTGCCCTGAGTCGACGCAATACGTTGCTGGCGGGCTGGCCGCAGAACATCCCCGGCATCGGCAGCCTGCCGAGTGTCGCCGCAGGGTTGCATCTGACAGTGGCGGTCAACTCACAGGTGCGCGAGTACGAACTGATAGAAAAAGCCGCCAGCGTCGATGTCGAGATCAATGCGCTGAGCAGCTATTGGTTGCCGGACTCGCAGAAACCGGTGGACCAGCGTGCCGGGCTGGTCCTGGGTTTCGCGGCGGTGCCCGAGGCGGCCATCAGCACCGCACTCGGGCGACTGGAAAAGGTCTGGCGCCGTTAAGCGGCCACGGCTCACCCCGACGCAAGACTTACGATTTTGAGGCCGACGGCAGCACCTTCGCGAAGAACAGTGCAGTCGCCAGTTGTGGGCTGATTTCGCTGCGATAAATCGCAATTGCGTGGAGATCGTCATTCGCACTGCGCGCTTCGGATGCGCCGCCCAGCAGCCGTTGCTGCACGGTTTTCAGATGCGCCGCCGTGAACGTCTGAACAGGCGACGCGGGCTGCGCATAGTGAAAGTGTGCATACCACAGAACATTTTTGCTGGTGTGGTCACGGACCTCATATTCCTCGAGGAAGTCTTTTTTTCGGCTTTTGAGCAAGCGTCGGCCGGGGTTCCTGACGATGTCGACCTGACCTTCGCTTTGCAGCCACTGGACCCGCTCGGCCGTCGGCGGCTGTAGTTTTGTCATGCCGATTCGCGTTGCGCGTCCCTGACTGTAGAGGCGGGTTGCTCCGTCATTCAGCTGCTTGACCAGTGTCACGGCAGACCCCGGACCGTCATCGGTGGCGTTGCTGGAAATCAGCGCTTCGTCGATTGCCTTGGCGGCCTCCTGCAGTCGATGGGCCTGCTGATGGAACATTTCCTCGATTTCCACGGGAATTCGCCGCGCTCCTTTCGAATGGGCGTCCGTTCGGCGGATGAATGCCTCCAGCCCGTCCAGCATTGCCTGACCTTGAACAACGCTTGTACCCAAATCGGGTCGGATGACAACAGGGGAAACCGGCTTCGCGGCCACTCGTTCAACCCAGACACCCGGGGTTTTCTCATGAAAGGTCGAGATGACTTTGCCTGTCAGTGTCGAGGTTACGTCGACCAGCTCTGATCCGTCCGCCACGGCATCGGCGCGTAGTTGGCCGACCACCGTGCCGTTGTAACGGGTCTTGATGATGCGTTTGGCAAGAGCGGTCGGCAGACGGGAAGGCCCAGGTTGCGGTTCGAGCGCCTGGCGCTCGCGCAGCAGGTTCGCCAGGTGCTTCACGGTGCGCTGTTGAAACGCGTCGATGCGTTTGCGCATCAGGTCGAGCGCGGATTGCAGGAACTGACCGGGGAACTCGCCGGGCAGGTCGATGATGCGCTGATCGGTGACCGTGAGTTGCTCCACCAGATCACTGAGCCCCTCTATTCGCCCCGGCAAGCGCAACACGCCTTCGTCAGCGGCCAGATCCAGTGAAGCCTGAATGGCGAGCGCTGCGTTTTCGACAACGCTCTCCAGCGCCGGGCGTGCTTCATGCGTGAGCGCAACCGAGGGTGCGAGGCACAATTCCTGGGCCAGTGTGATCTGGAACAGTTTGAGGTCCTGTAAATCGAACGTCGGCATGTTGGCCTTGACGTCACGGATCACTTCCACGGCTTCTTTGCCGAGCAGGTTCAGTTGCTCGAAGCGCGATTGCGCAAATTCGATTTTGTTGATGTAGCTCTCGGTCAGATCGCTCATGTGTTGAAAGGTCTGTCGGGCGGCCTGCGTGTTTTCCGTTGGTAGTGTGTCGAGAAGATTGAGAGAGAGACGCATTTGATTGTCGAAAACAGGGCGCTGGTGGTCGAACCATTTCTCCAGCAGCGATAGCTGGAAATCCAGACGACTGATCATCGCTTTTCGGAAATTGGGAATGGCTTCGCGAGCATTGAACGCTTTCATCTGTTCAATGTTGGCGCTGATGAATGACATCTGCGCGTCGAGCATTTCAAGGTACAAGCGGCGATGGGTGGTGGTGGCGTTCGGTGCCTTCGCGTTTTTTTCAGCGTCCTTGAGTTCTGTTTCCCGGCTTTTGACCTGGCTTTCGAACGCGATCATTTGCTGTTTCAGTTCCGCCTGGTGCTGCTTGTTTTGCTGCACCAGGCGTTGCTTTTCCTTGCCCCCGCCCCGCAGCCTCAACCGCGTATCGATAAACCATTCGCCGCTGGCGTTCTTGATCAGCAACGGCCCGGTGCGCGGGGGGGACTGGCGTGAGTCAATGATCTGCACGTCGTTATTGTCGTTGAGGGTGACTTCGAACCATCGCTGGCCGACCTTCGCATACCATTTTCCGTTAAGTGAATTGAGGTGTTGGTGAGGGCCGGCCGCGCTGGAGGCGACGGCCATTCCCTTGGGTTCGGCGATGGCCAGCTCATCCAGCAAGGTGCCCAACGCTACAGGCGGCAGCGTGGCGGCAGCGTGGCGGCAGCGTGCAAAGACGTCTCATGGGTGTGAGGCAGTTGATTAAGGTCGGGCAGGCGAGTGACCGTGATTTTCTGCGCAGGCTTGAGGGGCGGTGTGACCGGTGACGGCTCGAGTTTCTCGGCCAACCGCGAGACCGGTTTATGGCGAGCCGCAGCCCGATGAGCCAGTACCATGCCGAGCGTTAACAGCAAATCGGTCACGGCAGACCAGGCGAGCTGACTGTCTTCGCTTTCTGCGGCATCGGTGATTCCCTGCAAGTCGTCCATGATCTGCCAGATCCACGCGGCAACCCCGGCAGTGCGCCCGAGGAAGGGCAAGGCGACGTTGAACAGCATCCATGCACCGTGCTTGAGCGTTTCCCAGCGAGCTTGCGCATTGGACACCGATTGGCGGTCAGCCAAGGTGATCATGGCGTTGGCATTGGCTTTGAACAGCGGCGCCAGTGAATCATCATCAAGGGCTGCTGCACTGAGCGACACCGCGCCCATCTTGCCCAGCGCTGAAGTGGGATCGACCAGCAATTGGGTCAGGGTCCAGACCGAAGGCAACTCACCGGAAAACACGTACTGGGAATAGTTGAAGCGCACGTCGTCGGCCAGCCACGCCAGGACCGATTGGCGAAGGGGTTTTTCATGCTTGATCGCGTACAGCAGATTGGCTTCGTTCGGGTACTGCGTCAGTGAGGGCACGAGCAATGGCCGGTAGAGCAGGCACGGTCCCTGATCAGTGGAGCGCGGGCCGATGACGAACATATTGGCAACTTCGTCGCCCTTGCTGTCGGCGCTTTCACTGCTGATAAAAGCCAGCGGGCGAATGACAATCTCGTGCCCGTTCACTCGGCGGTCGGCCGCGCCTTGCTGCAGGGCTGCGTTGACGAATTGGTAGCCTTGTTCATCAATGCCGGCTTCGCCGCGCATCTTGTGTTGCAGCGCCTGCAAGGGCAACTGGGTGCGCAGATGACGCGTGTAGAGCGTTTGTCGGCGCAACGATTCTCGCGAGTCATCCAGCAACTTGCGCTTGATCAGCGCCGGGTAAACCGCGCCGATATCGACCTGGGTCACGAGTTTTTCCAGGTAAACGGCTGTCATCCAGACGGGCACAGGGTCGCCGTTTTTGTACTGCACCGTTTTGTTGCCCAACGGAACGGCAATCAGGTTTTGCAGTGCCAATTCGATCAGCGACAACGTAACGGTCTGCGTCTTGCCGGGGACCACGACAGCGCCCAGCACGATGACGCTGGTGATGCTGATTTGAATGTCCTTCAGATTCAGGTCCGCTGCCGTTGGATGATCCTTGATCATCTGCTCTCGCAGGGTTTGCAGGGTAAATTCCGGCAGTGAAGCGATGCCTTCGTCGAAGGTTTTTCCCGCGTCCTGCTCCCGCAACTGCGCTAGGTCCATCAGGTGTCGGCTGTAGCGGGTCAGGTCCGCTGACGATGCGTTGCTCAGCCAGCCTGTTAGTAATCCCTGAACCTGGTTGAAGCGCGACGAAGGCAGGGCTTCAAACTCAGTGAAGCTCTTCGCCGCCGCGCTGATTTGCGGTGAAAATCTGGTTGGCATAGCGCTCTGGAATGTATTGAAGGCACCGATGGCTTCGGCTTCGAGTGCGATCAGTGCACACGCCTGTTGATGAAAGAAATTGCCCTCGGGTTCATACAGGCGCCATTGCAGGGTCTGCCCGGTGCTTGACGCCCCAGGGTTTGCAAACAATGTTTCGCCCAGCGCCGCAACAGAGTCGTAACGCCTGAACCCTTCGGTAATCGAGTGGGTCAGCACCAGTGTTCGGGTGCCCAACGTGCCCACAAACACCGCGATATCCAGAACCCGCAGATGTTTGCTCTGCGCGCTTTCAACGTGTTCGGTGTCGATCAGGCAGGCCTTGGTCAGGTACTTGTCCTGCGCGCGCCGTGTGGCCCGGTCCGGATGAGTGAACACGGCAAGGGCCATTGCTTTTTGATCGGCATCCCAATCGGTGGCCTCGTCGAGGTTCCAGATGTCCTGCAGCGCCTGCGAGAGCTGATGCCAGCGCGGGGTCGAAGGGCTTGTCTGTTGATTCCAGTAATCCAGTTGCTGTTGCTGGTAGGCGATGAACAGCTGCGGTGCGAGCGTATTAATCAGTGAACCGATGGCCGTGATGTTCACGGGCAGTTGAGCCGGCGGTGCAACGCCCGGTTGCAGGGTCAGGAAATGCTCGCCATCGATGAACGTCACCGTCGAACCCGACAACCCGAGCCGCACCAACACATCGGTGAGCGATTCATACAGGTCATTGCCCGGCACGACCTCGCTGCCGGTATTGAGCCAGGTCGGAGTGACGACCGTGGCGAGCGTCGGATCAATCTTCAAGTGCGGGTAGAGCGCGTTGAGTGCAGGCGCCAATGCAGTCGCTGCAACCTCTCTGATCGAGGGGCCGGTGACCAGTTGGGTCAGTACATTTTCTGCACTCGGGGAAAGGGTATCGGACATGGTCGTCTCCTGATTGAGGGTGCGCTGTTGTTGATTGCGCAGCGCTGGATCAGGGGACGGTATCGGGCGGGCTCAGGTGTCTGGCGGTACATAAATATCGCAGGCAAAAAAAGACCCGCATCACGGCGGGTCTTCGTTTTTCAGGAAGGGCTTCAGGTCCCCGACTTGATTTTGGTCCAGGCCCGCGTGCGTGCACGTTCGGCATCACGCGGCAGCGGTTGCAGGGTGTAAAGCGTGGCCATGGCCGTTTCGGTCGGGTACAGGTTCGGGTTGTTGCGGATCGCCGGGTCGACCAGTTCCGTGGCGTCCTTGTTCGGGTTCGGGTAACCGACGAAGTCACTGACCGGCGCGATCACCTGCGGTTGCAGCAGGTAGTTGATGAAGGTGTAGGCGTCCTCGGTGTTCTTCGCGCCCTTCGGAATCGCGAGCATGTCGAACCAGATCGGCGCACCTTCTTTCGGCAGGCGCATGTCGACGGTCACCCCGTTCTTCGCTTCCTTGGCGCGGTTGGCCGCCTGGGAGAAGCTGCCGGAATAACCGACCGCGACGCAGATGTCACCGTTGGCGATGTCGGCCATGTATTTGGAGGAGTGGAAGTACGTGACGTAAGGCCGGATTTTCATCAGCAGCGCTTCAGCCTTTTCGTAGTCCGCCGGCTTCTTGCTGTTGGGGTCCAGGCCGAGGTGTTGCAGGGCCAGCGGCAGGATTTCCGACGGCGAATCGAGCAGGGCAACGCCGCACTGCTTGAGCTTGCTGATGTTCTCTTCCTTGAAGATCAGGTCCCAGCTATCAACCGGCGCGTCGGCGCCCAGCGCGGCTTTGACCTTGTCCGGGTTGAAGCCGATCAGGATGGTCCCGTACATGTACGGCACGGCGAATTTGTTGCCGGGGTCGTTGGCTTCGATCAGCTTCATCAGCTTCGGATCGAGGTGGTTCCAGTTCGGCAGTTTGCTGCGGTCCAGCGGTTGGAAAACACCGGCCTCGATCTGCTTGGCGAGGAACACGTTGGACGGCACCACCGCGTCGTAACCGGAGTTGCCGGTCAGCAGCTTGGCTTCCAGCGCTTCGTTGGTGTCGAAAATGTCGTAGATCAGCTTGGTCTGGGTGTTCTGCGCCTTGAAGTCTTCCAGCGCTTTGGGGGTGATGTAGTCGAACCAGTTGTAGACGCGCAACGTGCGCTCTTCGGCGTGAGCGGCCCCGCTGAGCACCGTGGCGCAGAGCGCGGGCACGATGAAACGCTTGAGTGTGTTCATTGTTGTTATTTCCCTTGGGCGCTTTCAAAACCTTCAAGAACGTTCACGGCATTGATGCCGATTTCTTCGACTGCGTAACCGCCTTCCATCACGAACAGGGTTGGCACGCCCAGCTTGGCGATGCGCTCGCCCATCGCCAGGTAATCCGGGCTGTCGAGCTTGAACTGGGAGATCGGATCGTCCTTGAACGTATCGACGCCCAGGGACACGACGACGATCTCGGCGCCGTACTTTTCGATCTCTTTGCAGGCTTGTTCCAGCGCTGCGCTCCAGACATCCCAACCGCTGCCGGCGGGCAACGGGTAGTTGAAGTTGAAGCCTTCGCCCGCGCCTTCGCCCAGCTCGTCTTCATAACCGAGGAAGAACGGAAACTCGGCTTCCGGATGGCCGTGGATCGAGGTGAACAGCACGTCGCTGCGCTCATAGAAAATCGATTGGGTGCCGTTGCCGTGGTGGTAATCGACGTCGAGGATCGCGACTTTCTTGTGGCCCTGATCGAGGAACGCCTGAGCGGCGATGGCGGCGTTGTTGAGGTAGCAATAACCGCCCATCAAGTCGCTGGCCGCATGGTGTCCCGGTGGGCGGCACAACGCGAAGGCACTGCGCGCGCCACGCTGGATTTCGGCCTGGGCGGTGAGCGCCACTTGGGCTGCGCTGTACGCGGCTTGCCAGGTGCCGGCGGTGATCGGGGCGCCGCCGTCGAAGCTGTAATAACCCAGTTCGCCGTGCAGGCTGGTGGGTTTGATGCGGCGCAAGGTACGAGCCGGCCAGGTGTAAGGCAGCAAGTCGCCGTCGGTGTTGAACTCGGTCCAGCGTGCCCAGGCGCCTTTGAAGAAGTCGAGGTAGTCGCGGCTGTGAATGCGTGCGATCGGGTCGAGGCCGAAATCCTTCGGCGCTTCTACCGGGCCGAGCTTCTGGTTTTGCACCCGTGACAGCACATGGTCGGCGCGCGAGGGCATTTCGAAGCAGGGCTTGAGTTGCCCGTCTATCAATTCACAACGGCCGTGGTGCAGGTGGTGATCGTCCGAGTAGATCGTCAGCATTTCTTGTTCTCCGCAGGCTGATTCGGTTGAACACAGTCTTGCGGCGGATGGCGATTCGGAGAACGGCAGGAAAGGCCAAAAGGGGATCGATGTGGCCAAAATAGTTGACCGAAATTCGCCCCTTGTTGGCATGAGGACGGTCCTGTAGGAGCCGGCTTGCTGGCGATCCAGTCGACGCGGTCTGACTGACAGACCGAGTTGTCTGGATCGCCAGCAAGCCGGCTCCTACAAGGTTTGTGTTACGGGCGGAACTGGCTGGGCGCCACGCCGCTCCAGCGCACAAAGGCATGGCGGAAGCTCGCGGTCTCGCTGAAACCCAGCACTTCGGCGATCCGGTAGATCGGCATCTGGTCTTCGCAGAGCAGTTGCTTGGCCTGCTCGAATCGCAGCTCATCCAGCAACTCCTGATAACTGCACCCCAGATCCTTGAGGTGCCGACGCAATGTCCGCGCCGAGCAATTCATCTGCTCGGCCAACCCTTCCAGCCCCGGAGCGGCATTCAATTGCGCGCTGAGCAACTGGCGAATCCGCCCCAGCCACGCCTGACGTCCGGTGAACTCAAGGTTCTGCTTGCGGCAGCGTTCGGCCATGGCCTGATGGGTGATGACATCCGCGAGCGGCAGGGGTTGGTCGAGCCAGCGCTTGTCGAAGGCAAAGGCGTTGTCCCGCGCTTCGAAGTGCAGCGGGCAGTTGAAGTGTGCGGCGTAGGTCGCTTGATAGTCCGGCGCGGCATGTTCGAAGCGCGCGGCGATCAACGGCAGCGGGTGACCGAGCAGGTCGTCGCAGGTGACTTTCAATGACACCAGGCAGAACTCGGCATTGAACACCGCCATCGACGGGCTCTCCCGGTAGTCGGCGGCGACGAACCAGATGCGTTCGCCGTCGTCCTCCAGGCTCAGCTCGAAAAGTGTTCCCAACAGCGCCGGAAAACGTATCGCCAGGCGCAAAGCGTCACCGAAGGTGGCACTGGTGAGCAGCGCATAACCGAGCATCCCGTAGCAGGAAACGTGCATGCGCCGACCCAGCTCCAGGCCGATGTCACGCTTGAGCGCGACCGCGTTGGCGCAGACCTGCATTTCCTGGTTGGTGGTGATGCGCGTGTCGGCACGGTTCAAGTCCGCTGCACTGATACCGCTGCCGGCGAGCAAGGCGTCGTTGGACAGGCCTTCGGCCTTGAAGGCGTTGAGCACCAGGGAGACTGCATTGAGAGTGGTGAGGTGGGAGTGCAGCATGGCGGCTTCCAGCCTTGGGATGGCTGGAACGCAGCAAATTACATGCCGAGCACTTGTAGGAGCCGGCTTGCTGGCGATTCATGCGACGCGGTCTGCCTGACACACCGCGTCGACTGGATCGCCAGCAAGCCGGCTCCTACAAGGTCAGGTGAGTTCGCCGCAGAGGTCGAGTTCGACGAGGCGGCGCACTTCAGTGGTGTCCAGACCAGCCCCCAGCAACCCATGCAACTTGCCGAACGCCGCCTCACGGGTCATGCCGCCACCGGACAATACACCGACACCACGCAAGCGGCTGCCGGCCTCGTAAACGTCCAGCTCAACGCCACCTTCATGGCACTGCGTCACCGCGACTACCACCACGCCGTTGTCCCGTGCCCGCGAAAGCGCGGCGAGAAACTCGGGGTTGTCGCTCGGCCCGGTGCCGCTGCCGTAGCACTCCAGCACCAGGCCCTGAATGCCGCTGTTCAGCACGCCATCCAGTTGCTCGGCGCCAATGCCGGGGAACAGCGGCAATACAGCGACTTTCGCCAGTTGCTTGCTCTGGTTGTAGTTCAACGCTGCTGGCAGTGACGGGGCCTTCGCTCCGCCGCCTTGGCGCTCCAGGCGCTTGAACGGATGCCGACCGAAACTGCGCACCTTGGCGCAGCGGGTTGGCGCCAGCAGCTCGCCGTGGAAGTACAGATGCACACCCGGCGCCAGACCTTGGCCCAAAGCAACCAGGGCACCACCGAGGTTTTCCCAGGCATCGCTGTCGGTCACGCCGGCCGGCAACATCGAGCCGGTGAAGCACACCCGCGCATTCAGGCCGAGCAATTGAAAGCTCATGGCCGCCGCGCTGTAGGCGAGGGTGTCGGTGCCGTGCAGGATCAGCACGCTGTCGCAGCCCTGAGCGTCGACGGCATCGACCACTGCTTCACGCAGTTGCTGCCAATAGGCCGGGGACATGTTGGCGCTGTCGATCAGCGGCGACATCTCGCGAAAGCGCCACTGCGGCACCACCAGCTCAGGCTGACTGTGCAGGTATTCACGCATCCGCGCTTCGAAACCGGAGGCCGGAGCCAGGCCGTGTTCGCTGGCTTGCATGCCGATGGTGCCGCCGGTGTAGAGCACCATGACGTGCTGGGCGGCAGGGTAGGTCGAGGAATTCATGGAGATGCTCCGAGAACGATGAGTTCCTCTGTGGGAGTGAGCCTGCTCGCGATAGCGGTCTATCAGCCAGCATTAATGTCGCCTGACACGCCCTCATCGCGAGCGGGCTCACTCCTACAGGGTTTTTCGCACTTTAACCGATCAGCGTTGCGCTGCGGGTATGCCTTGCGCTTCAGCTTCAGCCTTGGTGGCAGCAGCTGGCGGGTTGGCTGGCCAGGCGTTCAGGTCCAGGTCCAGGTCCGGGAACTTGCTCGAATCGAACACTGGGGTCTTGATGCCGGCAGCGCGCTGGTCATCGTAGTCACGCAGGATACGCATGCCGACCTTGAACAGCAGGAACAGCGCGATCAGGTTCACGAACGCGAGCAGGGTCATGGTGATGTCGGCAAACGCGAACACCGTGCCGAGATTCTCGATCGCCCCCCAGAAAATCAACACCAGTACCAGCGCGCGGTAGCCGATCAGCGCCTTGCGGTTTTCACCGATCAGGAAGCGCAGGTTGCTCTCGCCCAGGTAGTAGTTGTAGAGAATCGAGGTGAACACGAACAGCGCCAGTGCCACGGAGATGAACATCCGGCCCCAGTCACCGACCACGGCGGCCAGAGAGTTCTGGGTCAGGGCAATGCCGTCGCCTTCGAAGCCCGGAGTGTAGAAACCCGAAAGCAGGATCAGCAACGCGGTACAGGTGCAGATTACAAAGGTATCGAGGAACACGCTGAACGCCTGAACCACGCCTTGTGACACCGGGTGTTCAACCGACGCCACGGCCGCTACGTTCGGTGCACTGCCCAGGCCTGCTTCGTTGGCGAACACGCCACGCTTCACGCCCATGACGATGGCGCTGCCGATCAGGCCACCGAAGGCCTGGTCCAGACCGAACGCGCTTTTGACGATAGTCATCAGCATCGCCGGTACGTGGTCGAATTGCAGCACGATCACGTAGATGGTCACGCCGATGTACACCAGGGTTTTCACCGGCACCAACAGGTCAGCGACCTTGGCGATGCGCTTGATCCCGCCGATGAACACCAGGCCCAGCAACACCGCCAGGGCCAGACCGGTCCAGGTGGTGTCGAAGCCGAACGCGTTGTTCAGCGAGTGAGTCACGGCGTGGGATTGCAGGCCGTTGAAGGCAAACCCGAAGGTGATCAGCAGCAGGAACGCCATGATCATGCCCAACCAGCGTTTCTGCAGGCCGTGCTGGATGTAATAGGACGGGCCGCCACGGTAAGTGCCGTCGGCGTCGGCGCGTTTGTAGAGCTGGCCGAGGGAGCATTCGAAGAAGCTGCTGGACATGCCGACCAGTGCGGTCACCCACATCCAGAACACCGCACCTGGCCCGCCGAGGGTCACGGCAATGCCGACACCTGCGATGTTGCCCGCACCGACGCGGCCGGCGAGGCTGAGCATCAGGGCCTGGAAGGAGCTGAGTTGACCGGCGCTGCTTTTGAGGCTGTCGCGGAACACCGCGAACATGTGGAAGAAGTGACGCAATTGAACGAAACGCGAGCGGATCGTGAAGTAGCTACCGAGCCCGACAATGAGCACGATCAGTACTTTCCCTGAGAGGAAGTCGTTAATGACTTCGAGCATGGATTATTCCTCGCTGTTTTTTTTGTGTAGGCAAATGCTGGACGGTCGGAAACATCGCGTTACACCGCTGTGCGCACGGCACAACAGGCGAGGCGAAGGTTCGTCCCGATTTCATATTGCGGGTTTGTTATTAGTTCGGGTTTCGCATGGGTTTGGGCCTCGTTACCGACGACCGCTCACGCGAAGAGGGGCGGCACTATACCGATGACAGTGCCGTCCGTCTGCACGATTGTGGTGCATTCGGTGAAGCGAAGCCTTTGAAACACCCGACGTTACCGGCGTCGGGCTCTTGTAGGAGCGAGCCTGCTCGCGAAAAACGCAAGGACACCACAGGGCATCAGATGAACAGCGTTATCGTTAACGATCTTCGCGAGCAGGCTCGCTCCTACAGATTCTGAGTTGTTGCAAAAGAGTTAAAAAAAAGGGCCTGGGGAGTAAATCCCCAAGCCCTCAAAAGGTGAGAGGTGTCTAGTCCCTCGACCTGGTGAGCGGTGCTACAAGTAACGCGTCGGTTCAGGCTTTAAGCGGAACCAGACGCGGAGCAATCATGTTTTCCGGGCGCAGGATGTCGGCGAGCATTTCTTCGTCGAGCAAGCCTTCTTCGCGCACCAGTTCCAGCACGCCACGGCCGCTTTCAAGGGCGATACGGGCGATGCGGGTGGCGTTTTTGTAGCCGATGTACGGGTTCAGTGCGGTGACCAGACCGATCGAGTGCTCGACCAGTTCACGGCAGCGCGCTTCGTTGGCGGTGATGCCGACGATGCAGTGCTCGCGCAGCATGTCCATGGCGCGTTGCAGCAGGCGGATCGAGTCGAGGATCTTGAAAGCGATCAGCGGCTCCATCACGTTCAGTTGCAGTTGGCCGCCTTCGGCTGCCATGGTCAGCGCCAGATCGTTACCGATGACCTGGAACGCAACCTGGTTCACGGCTTCCGGGATCACCGGGTTGACCTTGCCTGGCATGATCGAGCTGCCTGGCTGACGCGCCGGCAGGTTGATCTCGTTGATGCCGGTGCGTGGGCCGCTGGACAGCAGGCGCAGGTCGTTGCAGATCTTCGACAGTTTGACCGCGGTACGCTTGAGCATGCCGGAGAACAGCACGAAGGCGCCCATGTCGGAGGTGGCTTCGATCAGGTCGGCGGCTGGAACCAGCGGTTGACCGCTGATCAGGGCCAGACGCTGTACGGCCAGGGCCTGATAACGCGGGTCGGCGTTGATGCCGGTGCCGATCGCGGTGCCGCCCAGGTTCACTTCGGTCAGCAGTTCCGGGGCCAGCGTCTTCAGACGGGCCAGGTCTTCG
Organism: Pseudomonas sp. BF-RE-25; assembly: GCF_019956105.1. NCBI lineage: Bacteria > Pseudomonadati > Pseudomonadota > Gammaproteobacteria > Pseudomonadales > Pseudomonadaceae > Pseudomonas > Pseudomonas sp. BF-RE-25. The sequence goes on along the minus strand of NZ_JAHBDB010000009.1, from coordinate 93,482 downwards.
CCCATCGTGGTGGCGAAAGCACGGAACTCTTGACCCAGGGTCATCGGCACGGCGTCTTGCAACTGGGTACGACCCATCTTCAGGACGTGGTTGAACTCTTGACCCTTGGCCGCGAATGCCTGAATCAGGCTGTCGAGGCTGGCCAGCAGAGCGTCGTGACCCAGCAGCAGACCCAGGCGGATCGCGGTCGGGTAGGCGTCGTTGGTCGACTGCGCCATGTTCACGTCGTCGTTCGGGTGCAGGTACTGGTATTCGCCTTTCTGGTGACCCATGGCCTCCAGCGCGATGTTGGCGATGACTTCGTTGGCATTCATGTTGGTCGAAGTGCCAGCGCCGCCTTGAATCATGTCCACCACGAACTCTTCGTGGAAGTCGCCACGGATCAAACGTGCACAGGCTTCGCTGATGGCAGCGTGCTTGGCTTCGCTCAGGTGACCCAACTCACGGTTGGCGTCAGCAGCGGCCTGTTTAACCATGGCCAGGCCGACAACCAGTTTCGGGTAGTGCGAAATCGGAACGCCCGAAAGGCGGAAGTTATTCACCGCTCGCAGGGTCTGGATGCCGTAATACGCTTGAGCCGGTACTTCGAGAGCGCCAAGCAGGTCATTTTCTGTGCGGAATGATGCAGCGGAGGACATGATAGAAATCATCTCAATATGGACCCGGTCTGTGCCGGAACACCGCAAATGCTAGGCTTGTAGAGAATTTTCGGCCAATGCTGTTAAACACTGGCCTATGCATATTCGGCATAATGCCCGTGTGACGCCGTGTCTGCGGCGAACGTGTGACCTAAATTGGTGCGTGTCCGGGAGGACTTGATGAATCTGGAAAGCAAATGGCTTGAGGACTTTAGTGCTCTGGCCGCCACCCGCAGCTTCTCCCAGGCTGCCGAACGCCGCTTCGTGACGCAGCCGGCGTTCAGCCGACGGATCCGCAGCCTTGAGGCCGCGCTGGGGCTGCAACTGGTCAATCGTTCGCGCACGCCGATCGAGCTGACGGCGGCGGGGCAGTTGTTCCTCGTCACCGCGCGGACCGTGGTCGAACAGCTCGGCGAAGTGCTGCGCCACCTTCATCACCTGGAAGGCGGGCAGGGCGAAGTGATGCAGGTCGCTGCCGCACACTCCTTGGCTTTGGGTTTCTTTCCGCGCTGGATCGCGCAATTGCGCAACGAAGGGCTGAACATCGCCACGCGGTTGGTGGCGACCAACGTTGGCGACGCGGTGCATGCCTTGCGCGAAGGCGGTTGCGACTTGATGTTGGCCTTCTACGACCCGGACGCCGCGATGCAGATGGACCCGGAAATTTTCCCGTCGCTGCACCTTGGGCACACGGAAATGTTGCCGGTGTGCGCAGCAGATGCCGACGGCAAGCCGCTGTTCGATCTGGAAGGCGAAGCCAGCGTTCCGTTGCTCGCCTACAGCGCCGGCGCCTTTCTCGGGCGTTCGGTAAACGGCTTGCTGCGCCAGCGTGCACTGCGGTTTACCACGGTGTATGAAACCGCCATGGCCGACAGCCTGAAAAGCATGGCGCTGGAAGGGTTGGGCATCGCCTGGGTACCGCAACTCAGCGTGCGTGCCGAACTGGCCCGCGGTGAACTGGTGGTCTGCGGCGGCCCGCAATGGCATGTGCCGCTGGAAATTCGCCTGTATCGCTGCGCACTGGTGCGCAAGGCCAACGTGCGGTTGCTATGGCGCAAACTCGAAGGCGGCGCCGCCCAGCCCCCCACCGGACTGTAGGAGCCGGCTTGCCGGCGATCCAGGCAACGCGGTGTGTCAGTAAAAACCGCGTCGCATTGATCGCCAGCAAGCTGGCTCCTACAAGGGATTGGGGATTGACCTTCGAGTCAATAAAACCGGGGTTTTGCGCTGTATGACAGATGGTCGCATCGGGGGCTGTTTATCTGCTTCATTGAGGTATACTGCGCGGCCTTCGGCCGGTTACGACCGGCCATTTTTCGTACAATCAAGCCACGCATTTTGCGTGGCTTGTTGTTTTTTGACGCGCCTGCGGGCGCCCAGAGAGAAGAGGCACGACGATGAGTGCACTGGTTGGCGTGATCATGGGCTCCAAGTCCGATTGGTCCACCCTTAGCCACACCGCCGATATGCTGGAAAAGCTCGGCATCCCTTACGAGGTGAAAGTGGTCTCTGCCCACCGCACCCCGGACCTGCTGTTCCAGTACGCCGAAGAGGCCGAGGCGCGTGGCATCGAGGTGATCATCGCCGGTGCCGGTGGCGCGGCCCACTTGCCAGGCATGTGTGCGGCCAAGACCCACCTGCCGGTGCTGGGCGTGCCGGTGCAGTCGGCGATGCTCTCGGGCGTCGATTCGCTGCTGTCTATCGTGCAAATGCCAGCAGGCATTCCGGTTGCCACTTTGGCCATCGGCAAGGCCGGCGCGATCAACGCCGCGCTGCTGTCGGCGAGCATCCTCGGCGCCAAGCACCCGCAGTTCCACGAAGTGCTGAAGACTTTCCGCGCTGAGCAGACAGACAGCGTCCTGGACAATCCAGACCCACGCATCGCCTGAGGTTGTTGACGATGAAGATCGGTGTAATCGGTGGCGGCCAGTTGGGTCGCATGTTGGCGCTGGCGGGCACTCCGCTGGGCATGAACTTCGCTTTCCTGGACCCCGCGCCGGATGCTTGCGCAGCCGCGTTGGGCGAACACCTGCGGGCCGATTACGGCGATCAGGATCACCTGCGCCAACTGGCCGATGAAGTCGATCTGGTGACCTTCGAGTTCGAGAGCGTCCCGGCTGAAACCGTGGCGTTCCTGTCGCAATTCGTTCCGGTCTACCCGAGCGCCGAAGCCCTGCGCATCGCCCGTGACCGCTGGTTCGAGAAGAGCATGTTCAAGGACCTGGGGATTCCGACCCCGGCGTTCGCCGACATCCAGTCGCAAGCCGATCTGGACGCCGCCGTGGCCTCCATCGGTCTGCCGGCCGTGCTGAAAACCCGCACCCTGGGTTACGACGGCAAGGGCCAGAAAGTCCTGCGCACTGCTGAAGACGTGGTGGGCACCTTCGCTGAACTGGGCAGCGTTGCCTGCCTGCTGGAAGGCTTCGTGCCGTTCACCGGCGAAGTGTCGCTGATCGCCGTGCGCGCCCGCGATGGCGAAACGAAGTTCTACCCGCTGGTTCACAACACCCACGACAGCGGCATCCTCAAGCTGTCCGTGGCCAGCACCGACCACCCGCTGCAAGCCTTGGCCGAAGACTACTCCAGTCGTGTGCTCAAGCAGTTGAACTACGTTGGCGTGATGGCGTTCGAGTTCTTTGAAGTCGACGGTGGCCTCAAGGCCAACGAGATCGCCCCGCGCGTGCACAACTCCGGGCACTGGACCACTGAAGGCGCCGAGTGCAGCCAGTTCGAAAACCACCTGCGCGCCGTAGCCGGCCTGCCGTTGGGTTCGACCGCCAAGGTCGGCGAGAGCGCGATGCTCAACTTCATCGGTAAAGTGCCGGACACCGAGAAGGTCCTGGCCATCGCCGATTGCCATCTGCATCACTACGGCAAGGCGTTCAAGGTCGGCCGCAAGGTTGGTCACGCCAACCTGCGTTGCGCGGACCGCGAGACGCTGGCGGCACAGATCCTCAAGGTCGAAGCCCTCATCGCCGAATAAATAGTTTCATGTGGCAGCGGCGGAACCATTCAGGGGCCGCCGTTCTCTCATGGCAGGATGCCAAAGTCTGACTAGGCTTTGGCATAGCCATCCAATCAGAGGGAAATGCCATGGGAATTATCGGAACCATCTTTATCGGCTTGATCGTCGGCCTGCTCGCGCGGTTCCTGAAACCGGGCGATGACAGCATGGGCTGGATCATGACCATCCTGCTCGGTATCGGCGGTTCGCTGGCGGCCACTTACGGCGGTCAGGCCCTGGGCATCTACCAGGCCGGTCAAGGCGCGGGCTTCATCGGTGCGCTGGTCGGCGCCGTGGTGTTGCTGGTGATCTACGGCTTGATCAAAAAGAACTGATTCAGGCGACAAAGTCCTCTCGGCTGCGCAGTCCGAGAGGACTAGAATGCTCGGCGACTTATCGTCCTTCCTTTACCGAGCACCTCCATGCGCCGTCTTCTATTGACTGTCCTTTTACTGGGTTCGGGCCTTGCCCAAGCCGGCGAACTGCCGGAAACCGACTGGCTCGAACTGATGCCCAAGTCGGACCAGAAAGCCCTCGAGGCCATGCCCGAAATCGATCACAACTCCCCCGAAGCCAATGGCACCTTTACCGAAAAGGGTGGCATGAAGCAGAGCAAGGGCTTGCCGGCGGTGATGTACTCGACCAAGACCGTGCCGTCGATGAACGACAAGAACATCCGCATCGGTGGTTATCCGGTGCCGCTGGAGTCCGACGCCAAGGGCCGCAGCACGCTGTTCTTCCTCGTGCCGTATCCGGGCGCCTGCATCCACGTGCCGCCACCGCCGCCTAACCAGTTGGTGCTGGTGCGTTATCCGAAAGGGTTGAAGCTCAATGATATCTACACGCCGCTGTGGGTGACCGGCACGTTGAAGATCGAGAAGGTCAACAACGACCTGGCTGATGCGGCGTATGCGCTGGATGCGGCGCAAGTGCGGGTGGTGAAGGAATCGGATTTGTAAAAACATTGTAGGAGCCGGCTTGCCGGCGATAGCGATCTTGAGAACGCCATCGCCGGCAAGCCGGCTCCTACAGTTTTACAGCGGGGTGCTGGCGATGCTTACGCCGAGGGTATGACTCGCACCCGGCGCCAGCGTCACCACATCATCCATCACATTCGCCGTCTCGATGCACAGCATCCGTTGCCAGCCATCATCGGCCATGTCGCTGAACGCCACCGCGCGATCAATCCACGGGTTCCAGATCACTGCCGAGCGCGAACCACTGCTGGTCAGCTCGATGCGCCGTTCCCAGGCCGGGTCGACAATGCTCAGCTTCGCCGGGGTATTGAGGTAGATGCGATCGGTCTCGCCGGCAAAACGCAGGTCGCCGGTCTGAGTCTTGGTTTTCCAGTCTTCCAGCGTCTCGATGTACTTCAAGCCATCCAGCCCATCAACATGCACATTGCGCACATCGCTGACCGCGAAATAGCTGTGCAGCGCCTGGCTGATCGTGACTTTTTCCGAGCCCTGATTGTGGCTGGTCAGGCTGATGTGCAGTTGCTCATCCAGACGAATGCTCAACTTCAAGTCCACCTGATGCGGCCAGCCGGGGAAGCCGCCATCGGGGTAGGGCAGGACGAACTCAACCTTCAGGCTTTCACCTTCGGTTTCGATGCCGCCCAGTTCCCAGTCCATCGCCCGTACAAAACCGTGGGCACTCGGCGGTTCGTTGCCGACGCGCATCGCCTGAACGCTCTGCGGGTTGCGCGCAAGGTTGCCGAACCACGGCCAGCACACCGGCACGCCGGCGCGGATGTTCTTGCCGGTCTTGAACACAGCCTCGTCGTTGAGCCAGATCAGCGGCGGTTGGCCGGCCAATTGATAACTGAGGATGTGCGCACCTTGCTGGGCGACCAGCAATTCGGCCTGACCGTGGCGGATGCGCCAGCAGTTCAGTTCATCCAGCTTCACGGCTTCAACGTTGGGCGTGCTCATGGGGCAATTCTCGATCAGGAACAATGACTGCAATGGACCGCAAAACGCTCGCCGTGTTTAACGTGCGCGTGGCGGAACCGAACGGGTGCGACCGCTGCCGTCGATGGCCACGAACACAAACACGGCTTCAGTCACTTTACGCCACTCGCTGGACAGTGGATCGTCGCTCCAGACCTCGACCATCATCTGAATCGAGCTGCGGCCGATTTCTAGCGCCTGGGTATAGAAGGAGAGCTGAGCGCCCACCGCCACCGGAACCAGGAACGCCATACGGTCGATCGCCACGGTCGCCACGCGTCCGCCCGCGACTTTGCTGGCCATTGCGGTGCCGGCCAAATCCATCTGCGCCACCAGCCAGCCGCCGAAAATATCGCCGAAACCGTTGGTTTCACGCGGAAGCGCGGTGATTTGCAGGGCCAGGTCGCCTTGCGGGATTGGATCTTCTTGTTCGAGCTCTATCATTCCGGGGGTGCCTCTGACCCGTGACTCTTCATTGGTACTTCAGGTGAATAGCCGTCTCAGAAAAAACGATTCAGCCCCGAACATACTACGTTCGTCACGTTTTTCGTAAGGCGCCTAAAGGGAAACTCTGCGAAATCGACTGGTAGGCCAGCAGCGTCTTCGCACAGCAACCCTTTCAAACTGTTGCAAGATCCCGAGTATATCGGTCGGTAGACTCCGAGACGACCGTCCGGTTCTCATTTTGACCGTCAAATACGCACCTCTATGTGCTTTTTCGAACAATTTGCTATCGTGCCGGACCTGCCCAAGCCTCCGCCAGCGTTGTTGAGGTTGCAGATCCGACTATAAGAGAAGCCTTGCCATGACCACAGCGCCCTCGAGCATCGCGCAGCCGACCCAGCCCGCACGTCCGTTGACCCGCAATGACTACAAGACTTTATCGCTGTCCGCCCTTGGCGGCGCGCTGGAGTTCTACGACTTCATCATCTTCGTGTTTTTCGCCACGGTGGTCGGCAAGCTGTTCTTCCCGGCCGACATGCCCGAGTGGCTGCGCCTGATGCAGACCTTCGGCATCTTCGCCGCCGGTTACCTGGCGCGTCCGCTGGGCGGCATTGTGATGGCGCACTTCGGCGACCTGCTGGGTCGCAAGAAGATGTTCACCCTGAGTATTTTCATGATGGCGGTGCCGACCCTGATCATGGGTTTGCTGCCAACGTACGCGCAAATCGGCATGTGGGCACCGATCCTGTTGCTGCTGATGCGCGTGATTCAGGGCGCAGCGATTGGCGGTGAAGTGCCCGGCGCGTGGGTCTTCGTTTCCGAACACGTGCCACAACGGCATATCGGCTACGCCTGCGGCACCCTGACGAGCGGTCTGACGGCGGGGATCCTTCTGGGGTCGCTGGTCGCCACCGCGATCAACAGCATTTACACCCCGGTGGAAGTGTCGGATTACGCCTGGCGGATTCCGTTCCTGCTCGGTGGCGTGTTTGGCCTGTTCTCGGTTTACCTGCGCCGCTGGCTGCACGAAACCCCTGTTTTCGCTGAGCTGCAACTGCGCAAGGCCCTGGCCGAAGAAGTGCCGCTGCGTGCCGTATTGCGCGACCATCGTGGCGCGATCGCGATTTCCATGCTGCTGACCTGGTTGCTGTCCGCCGGCATCATCGTGGTCATCCTGATGACCCCGACCGTGCTGCAGACGGTTTACCACTTCGCACCGACCACCGCGCTGCAGGCCAACAGCCTGGCGATTGTGTTCCTGAGCCTGGGTTGTGTGGCTTCCGGCGCGTTGGCTGACCGCTTCGGCGCGGGCCGGGTGTTCGTGTTCGGCAGTGCCGCGCTGCTGATCAGTTCGTGGACCTTCTATCACAGCCTGTTCAACCACCCGGACTGGCTGTTCCCGATGTATGCCCTGACCGGTCTGTTGGTCGGCACCATTGGTGCGGTGCCGTACGTGATGGTCAAAGCCTTTCCAGCAGTGGTGCGCTTTAGCGGGTTGTCGTTCTCCTACAACCTGGCCTATGCGATTTTCGGTGGCCTGACGCCGATGGTGGTGACGTTGCTGCTGAAGGAGAGCCCGATGGGGCCTGCGTATTACGTGGCGATCATTTGTGGCGTCGGGATTGTGGTTGGCGGTTATCTCTGGAAGAAGGGTCGCTAGTACAGGCCCCTTCGCCAGCAAGCCGGCTCCTACAGTTGATCGTTGTCGTTACACAACCCTTGTAGGAGCCGGCTTGCCGGCGATGAACGATAACGCGGAATCACTTTGAAACACGGAATACTGGCCTTTCATCCAATTGTCATATTTCAGCCATAGAGTGTTCACACGGCCTGCTGATACTTGGCCCCGACTAACACACTCTATCTGCTAGGAGTAAGGCATGAAACTGAAGCGTTTGATGGCGGCAATGACTTTTGTCGCTGCTGGCGTTGCGACTGCCAACGCGTTCGCCGCTGTTGACCCTGCTATCCCGAGCTACACCAAGACCACTGGTGTGTCGGGCAACCTGTCCAGCGTCGGCTCCGATACCCTGGCCAACCTCATGACCCTGTGGGCTGAGAACTACAAAAAAGAATACCCGAACGTAAACATCCAGATTCAGGCCGCTGGCTCCGCCACTGCGCCACCTGCGCTGACTGAAGGCACCTCCAACCTGGGCCCGATGAGCCGCAAGATGAAGGACACCGAACTGGCTGCCTTCGAGCAGAAGTACGGCTACAAGCCAACCGCTATCCCGGTTGCCGTGGACGCCCTGGCCGTCTTCGTTCACAAAGACAACCCTATCCAGCACCTGACCATGGAACAAGTCGACGCGATCTTCTCGTCCACTCGTCTGTGCGGCGCTAAAACCGACGTGAAAACCTGGGGTGACCTGGGCGTGACCGGCGACCTGGCCAACAAGCCGGTTCAACTGTTCGGTCGTAACTCGGTATCCGGCACCTACGGCTACTTCAAAGAAGAAGCCCTGTGCAAAGGCGACTACAAGCCAAACGTCAACGAACAACCAGGTTCGGCTTCGGTCGTGCAGTCGATCAGCTCCTCGCTGAACGGCATCGGTTACTCGGGCATCGGCTACAAGACCGCTAGCGTGAAGACTGTGGCCCTGGCCAAGAAAGGCAGCCAGGACTTCATCGAAGACACCGAAGAAAACGCCCTGAACGGCAAATACCCGCTGTCGCGTTTCCTCTACGTTTACGTCAACAAAGCCCCGAACAAGCCTCTGGCCCCGCTGGAAGCCGAGTTCGTGAAACTGGTTCTGTCCAAACAGGGCCAGGAAGTTGTAGTGAAAGACGGCTACATCCCACTGCCGGCCAAAGTTGCTGCTAAAGCACTGGCTGACCTGGGTCTTGCGGAAGGCGGCGCTGAAGTCGCAAAAAAGTAAAACCCTAGGTCCGGGTTGATCCCGGACCTGTGTAGGAGCGAGCTTGCTCGCGATGGTTTTCCAGGCACAGAAGTTGTGTTGGATAAACGATTTTCGCGAGCAAGCTCGCTCCTGCACACCCCCCAAATTTTTGATCCACTGCCAGTTCCCGCTGGCGGCGGATTTGTTGCGTCACTGCATTGTCATCTTTCTGTCATACAGGATCGCTAGGGTGTGCGCATGAATGATCTGGCCAATTCCACCATGACTACAAATCCCCCCAAGCGAATTGATTTCAATACGCCTGAGTTGCAACGCAAGCGCCGCATCCGCGCGCTCAAAGATCGCCTGACCCGCTGGTACGTCCTCGTTGGCGGCCTTGCCGTTCTCGGCGCGATCACGCTGATCTTCTTCTTCCTTGCCTACGTCGTCCTGCCCCTGTTCCAGGGTGCCGACCTGACCGCCAAGGAATCCATCACGCCCGCCTGGATGCAGGACGCCGGCAAGCCGCTGATGATCTCCCTGGAAGAACAGAACCAGGTCGCCATGCGGGTTTCCGACAAAGGGCAGGCACTGTTTTTCGACATCGACAGTGGCGCCGAACTCAAGCGCGTCGATCTGCCGGTTCCGGCCGGCGCTACCGTGACCTCCATCGGCGAAGACCAACCGGGCCATCCATTGGTGGCGGTGGGCTTCTCCAATGGCCAGGCGCTGGTGTTCCGTCACACCTATAAAGTCAGCTACCCGGACGGCAAGAAGACCATCTCGCCGGCCGTCGAATATCCATACGGCGAAACCCCGATTGCGCTGAACGAGGCGGGCGGTGCGCTGGAGCATGTCAGCCTCAATGCCACCGATTCGACCCTGATGCTGGTCGGTTCCACCGGTTCGCAACTCAATGTTCTGTCGCTGACCAGCGAAGAGAACATGATGACCGGCGAAATCACCAACGAGCAGAAACGCATCGACCTGCCGCAGATGACCGAGCCGGTGAAGAACATCTTCGTCGACCCGCGCCAGCAGTGGCTGTATGTGATTAACGGTCGTGCGCAAGCCGACGTGTTCAGCCTGCGCGACAAGAGCCTCAACGGTCGCTACAAGCTGCTCGAAAACGGCGAAGCCGAGATCACCGCCAGCACCCAACTGGTGGGCGGTATCTCACTGATCCTCGGCGACTCCAAAGGTGGCCTGGCCCAGTGGTTCATGGCTCGCGACCCGGATGGCGAACTGCGCCTGAAGCAGATCCGCACCTTCCAGATGGGCACCACGCCAATCGTTGAAATCACTGCCGAAGAGCGTCGCAAAGGCTTCATCGCCCTGGACGCTTCCGGCAAGCTCGGCGTATTCCACAGCACCGCGCACCGCACCTTGCTGGTGGACCAGGTCGTGGAAGGCCAGGGCCTGTTCGGTCTGTCACCACGGGCCAACCGCGTGATCGTGGAAGCCGGCGGCAAGATTCAACCGCTGCTGCTCGACAACCCGCACCCGGAAGTGTCGTGGAGCGCGCTGTGGAGCAAGGTCTGGTACGAGAACTACGACGAGCCTAAATACGTCTGGCAATCGACCGCCGCCAACACCGATTTCGAACCGAAGCTGAGTTTGTCTCCGCTGACCTTCGGCACCCTGAAAGCCGCGTTCTACGCCATGCTGCTGGCCGCGCCACTGGCCGTCGCTGCGGCGATCTACACCGCGTACTTCATGGCCCCGGGCATGCGCCGCAAGGTCAAGCCGGTGATCGAGCTGATGGAAGCGATGCCGACGGTGATCCTCGGTTTCTTCGCCGGTCTGTTCCTCGCACCTTATGTAGAAGGGCATTTGCCGGGCATCTTCAGCCTGCTGATGCTCTTGCCGATTGGCATTCTGGTGGCCGGCTTCGTCTTCAGCCGCCTGCCTGAGTCCATCCGCCTGAAAGTGCCGGACGGTTGGGAAAGCGCGATTCTGATTCCAGTGATCCTGTTCGTGGGCTGGCTCTCGCTGTACATGAGCCCGTTCATGGAGAACTGGTTCTTCGGCGGCGACATGCGCATGTGGATCTCCCACGACCTGGGCATCACCTACGACCAGCGCAACGCACTGGTGGTCGGTCTGGCCATGGGCTTCGCGGTGATCCCGAACATTTACTCCATCGCCGAAGACGCCGTGTTCAGCGTGCCGCGTGGCCTGACCCTCGGTTCCCTGGCCCTCGGTGCCACGCCGTGGCAGACCATGACTCGCGTGGTGATCCTCACCGCCAGCCCGGGCATCTTCTCGGCGCTGATGATCGGCATGGGGCGCGCGGTCGGTGAAACCATGATCGTGCTGATGGCCACCGGTAACACCCCGGTCATGGAAATGAACCTGTTCGAAGGTCTGCGAACGCTGGCCGCAAACGTCGCGGTGGAAATGCCCGAATCGGAAGTCGGCGGCAGCCACTACCGCGTGCTGTTCCTCTCGGCGCTGGTGCTGCTGTTGTTCACCTTCGTCATGAACACCCTCGCAGAACTGATTCGTCAGCGTCTGCGCAAGAAATACTCGTCGCTTTAAGAAAGGTAGAAGTCTGTGAAACAGAACTCCCTGAATGGATGGTTCAAGAGCGGCGCCCCAGGCGTCTGGATCAGCGGTGGCGCGGTGTCCATCGCGGTCATCATGACCATTGGCCTGCTGGCGGTGATTGCCGTGCGCGGTCTGGGTCACTTCTGGCCGGCTGATTTGATTCACGCCAGCTACGACGTGCCGGGCCAGGCCAATCACCTGGTCATCGGCGAAGTGGTACAGAAAGAAGAAGTGCCGCGCGCGCGCCTGAAAAGCGCCGGGCTGCCGGTGCCTGACGAAGGCCCGGAGTTCATGACCCGCGAGCTGATCAAGGTCGGCAACCGTGACTTGAACGGCAACGACTTCACCTGGATCGTCGGCGAGTGGCTGACCAACCAGAAAACCCCGCCTGAGCTGATGGCCATCGAGCGTCGCGAGTGGGGCAATTTCTACGGCTACCTGGTCAACGTCAAACAGGACGGCAAGGTCATCGCTGAAGGCGAAGCTGCGTGGCCTGAGTTGCAGGCCCGTGTTGCCCGCGTCAACCAGCTCGCCTCTCAGCTCAAGACCCTGGAAAAAGTCGACATCGGCGCGATCAACTCAGGCCTCGAACGCATCCGTCTGCACGGTCGCAAACTGGAACTGGCCGGCAAGCTCGATGCCACCGCGCAAGCGGACATGGAATCCGAGCGCGCCGAGCTGAACGCACGTTATCAGGACATCGAAGCACGCCTGAACGACCTGCACGCCCAGTTCAATCGCGACAGCCTGACGGCCCGCGACGCCAACGGCAAAGAGATTGAAATCGGCATCGGCAAAGTGGTTCACGCCTATCAGCCGAACGCCATGGGTACGATGACCAAGATCGGTTTCTACTTCAGCAAGGTCTGGGAGTTCCTCAGCGACGACCCGCGTGAAGCGAACACCGAAGGCGGGATTTTCCCGGCCATCTTCGGCACCGTGATGATGACCCTGATCATGGCAATGATCGTGACCCCGTTCGGCGTACTGGCGGCGGTTTACCTGCGTGAATACGCCAAGCAGAACACGCTGACGCGGATTATCCGCATTGCCGTGAACAACCTGGCGGGCGTTCCGGCGATCGTTTACGGCGTGTTCGGTCTGGGCTTCTTCGTTTATGTGCTGGGCGGCTCGGTCGACCGCTTGTTCTTCCCAGAAGCGCTGCCGGCACCGACCTTCGGTACGCCGGGTCTGCTCTGGGCTTCGTTGACCCTGGCGCTGCTGGCGGTGCCGGTGGTGATCGTGGCCACCGAAGAAGGCCTGGCGCGGATTCCTCGCACCGTGCGTGAAGGCTCGTTGGCCCTCGGCGCGACCAAGGCGGAAACCTTGTGGAAGATCGTGCTGCCGATGGCCAGCCCGGCAATGATGACTGGCATGATCCTCGCCGTGGCTCGCGCCGCCGGTGAAGTGGCGCCGCTGATGCTGGTGGGTGTGGTGAAACTGGCGCCGTCGCTGCCGCTGGATGGCAACTACCCGTACCTGCACCTTGACCAGAAGATCATGCACCTGGGCTTCCATATTTATGACGTCGGCTTCCAGAGCCCGAACGTCGAAGCCGCACGACCGCTGGTGTACGCCACCGCGTTGCTGCTGGTGCTGGTGATCGCGACATTGAACCTGTCGGCCGTTTATATCCGTAACCACCTGCGCGAGAAATACAAAGCGCTGGATAGCTAATCAACTGTAGGAGCCGGCTTGCTGGCGATGGCATCACCGCGGTGAGACTGCGGGACCGAGTTGCCTGCATCGCCAGCAAGCCGGCTCCTACAAAAGAATTGTGTAACCGCAGGCCCGGCCTGCGGCCCCGAACCGAATTTGTCAGCACAGGGAGCTTCCCATGCAGCACGAAACACATACCCACGGCATCAACATGTCTGCCCTGGGCCGCGACAAACAGAGCCTGAGCCTTGCGCAGGAAACCGTGGCCATTGAAGTGCCGGGCCTGAGCCTGTTCTACGGCGACAAACAAGCGCTGTACGACGTCAGCATGAACATTCCGAAACAGCGCGTGACCGCCTTCATCGGCCCGTCCGGCTGCGGCAAGTCCACGCTGCTGCGCACCTTCAACCGCATGAACGACCTGGTTGACGGCTGCCGCGTAGAAGGTGAAATCAACCTCTACGGCAACAACATCTACCGCAAGGGCGAAGACGTGGCCGAGCTGCGTCGTCGTGTCGGCATGGTGTTCCAGAAGCCGAACCCGTTCCCGAAAACCATTTACGAAAACGTGGTTTACGGCCTGCGCATCCAGGGCATCAACAAAAAGCGCGTCCTCGACGAAGCTGTCGAGTGGGCGTTGAAAGGCGCGGCGCTGTGGGACGAAGTCAAAGACCGTCTGCATGAGTCGGCACTCGGCCTGTCCGGTGGTCAACAGCAACGTCTGGTGATCGCGCGCACCATCGCCGTGGAACCGGAAGTGCTGCTGCTCGACGAACCGTGCTCGGCACTCGACCCGATCTCGACGCTGAAAGTCGAAGAGCTGATCTACGAACTGAAATCGAAATTCACCATCGTCATCGTGACCCACAACATGCAACAGGCCGCTCGGGTTTCCGACTACACGGCGTTCATGTACATGGGCAAACTGGTGGAATTCGGCGACACCGACACCTTGTTCACCAATCCGGCGAAGAAGCAGACCGAAGACTACATCACTGGTCGCTACGGCTAGGAAGCTGTTGTTGCTCACTGAACTGACGCTGCGGTCCACCGCACCTTACCGGACGCTCCAAGGACGCCAACATGATTAGCAAAGAAGGCCTTACCCATCACATCTCCCAGCAGTTCAACGCTGAGCTCGAGGAAGTGCGCAGCCACCTCCTGGCCATGGGCGGGCTGGTCGAGAAACAGGTCAACGACGCGGTCACCGCGCTGATCGAGGCCGACTCCGGCCTGGCCCAGCAAGTGCGCGAGATCGACGACCAGATCAACCAGATGGAACGCAACATCGACGAAGAATGCCTGCGCATTCTGGCCCGTCGTCAGCCGGCCGCGTCCGACTTGCGTCTGATCATCAGCATCTCCAAGTCGGTGATCGACCTTGAGCGCATCGGTGACGAAGCAACCAAGATCGCCCGTCGCGCCATCCAGTTGTGTGAAGAAGGCGAAGCCCCGCGCGGCTACGTCGAGGTGCGCCACATCGGCGACCAGGTGCGCAACATGGTTCGCGATGCACTGGACGCGTTTGCCCGTTTCGACGCCGACCTGGCGTTGTCGGTGGCGCAGTACGACAAGATCATCGACCGCGAATACAAGACCGCCCTGCGTGAGCTCGCCACCTACATGATGGAAGACCCACGCTCTATCTCGCGGGTCTTGAGCATCATCTGGGTGCTGCGTTCGCTGGAGCGCATCGGCGACCACGCGCGCAATATTTCCGAGCTGGTGATTTATCTGGTGCGCGGCACCGACGTGCGTCACTTGGGCCTCAAGCGCATGAAAGAAGAAGTTGAAGGCACAAGTGGTGAAACCGCTAATGTTCCGGGCAAAGTTGACGATAAGTAAGATTGCCCAAGTAAAGCGCCCGGCCTTTTGGCCGGGCGTTTTTGTTTACGGGTTTGTGAATTTGAATGCAGCACCCGCGAACGAAAAGTCCCGGCGTGACTGAAGGTTTATGGCGATGCGCCATCAGTAAAGCGGTATGCTTGCCGGGATTTTTTAAAGGGGTGATGGATGAGTAAGGTCAGTGTATTGGTCGTGGATGATGCGTCATTCATTCGTGACCTGGTGAAGAAGTGCCTGCGCAACTACTTCCCGGGGATCCGGATCGAAGACGCGGTCAACGGCAAGAAGGCTCAGGCCTTGCTGGCGCGGGAAGCGTTCGACCTGGTCCTGTGCGACTGGGAAATGCCGGAAATGTCCGGCCTGGAACTGCTGACCTGGTGCCGCGAGCAGGACAACCTCAAGACTATGCCCTTTGTCATGGTGACCAGCCGTGGCGACAAAGAGAACGTCGTCCAGGCGATTCAGGCCGGTGTATCCGGCTACGTCAGCAAGCCGTTCACCAACGAACAACTGCTGACCAAGGTCAAGCAGGCGCTGAACAAGGTCGGCAAGCTCGACACCTTGATGAACAGCGCGCCGACCAAAATGAACTCGGCGTTCGGCAATGATTCCTTGAGCGCGTTGACCGGCGGCAAGCCTGCCATGGCCAGCGTTGCACCTGCTGCTGCACCGATTGCCCGACCTGCCGCCGCTGCACCCGCGGCGGCGGCCCCGTCCCGTGGCCTGCTCAACAGCCCGCCGGTAAAAGCACCGGCGGCGTCTGCAGCACCTACCGGTGGTCGCGGCCAAGGCCAATTGCGCCTGCCCAATGGCATTCAGCAATGCGTGATCAAGGCGTTGAGCCTCAAGGAAGCGCTGCTGGTGGTCAAACGCAGCGAAGCCCTGCCGCAAGTGCTCGACAGCGCCGTGCTCGATCTGGAGCAGGGCGACAACGCTGAAGTCGCCCGCCTGAACGGTTACCTGCACGCCATCGTCGCCCACGAGCAGAAACCCGACAGCGAATGGCTGCAACTGACGTTCCGCTTTGTCGACCAGGATGCGCAGAAGCTGGATTACATCTCCCGTTTGATAGCTCGTGGTACGGCGCAGAAGCATTTCGTTCCAGGCGCATAACCTTCGTCGCCTGACAGTCCGCTATCGCTAGCAGGCTAGCTCCCACATTGGAATGCATTCCCCTGTGGGAGCTAGCCTGCTAGCGATGGGGCCATCACATACACCGCACATCTGCGCAACAGTCCTTTTTGAAACATCTGCCGACTACCCGGGTCCATTGCAGCTGCTAGGCTCATCCCCAGGCCTTACTCGACAGAATCCTGCCCATGCTCGCGCGCCTGCTGTTTTGCTGTGGTCTGTTCATGGCGTCCTCTACGGCCATGGCCATGACCATTTACAAATCCACCGATGCCAATGGCGTGGTCTCCTACAGCGACCGCCCCACGAAAGGCTCCAAGGTGTTCACTTTTCGTGATCGCATGGTCGAGCACCTTGAGCGTCAGGTGTACCTCGTCATCACCAAGAAAAAAGGCGTGGACAGTGTGTACGTGCGCAACGACCTGTACGCGCCGGTACAGATCGAGTTGAGTTTCGCCGGGCTGCAGAACGTCAGCGGTGCGCCGAGCCGACCGATTCGGCGGGTCATGCCGGCGCGCAGCAGCATTCGTCTGGCGCTGCTCACGGCGACGCGGGCTGAAAGGCCGCTCGCGTACACCCCCAGATTTGAATACTTCCTGGGTGATCCCTCAGGCGCCGCCATGGCCTATCGATACCCGTTCCCCTGGCGCGGTGGACCGTTTCGGCTGAGCCAGGGCGCCAACGGTCAATACAGTCACTTCGGGCCGAAGAACCGCTACGCCATGGATATCGCGATGCCTGAGGGCACGCCGATCATTGCCGCGCGGGGCGGGGTAGTGGTGAAAACCGAGAATGCCCAGACCGGGCGCGGCAACGATCCGTCAGGCAATTTCGTGCGGGTGCTGCACGATGACGGGACGATGGGCGTGTACTTGCACCTCAAGCGGGGTTCGGTGAGTGTTCGCGAGGGGCAGCGGGTGTCGGTGGGCAGTCCGCTGGCGCTGTCGGGCAACACCGGCAACAGCAGCGGGCCGCACCTGCATTTCGTGGTACAGCGCAATACCGGGATGGGGCTGGTGTCGATTCCGTACCAGTTCAATCAACCGGTGGGGGCATTGCCCAACTTTGCGTTGGGCAAACAATGATGTGTGCCTGACCTGACGCCTTCGTTGTAGGAGCCGGCTTGCTGGCGATGAACGATAACGCGGTTTCACATAACACCGCGGCGCTGCCATCGCTAGCAAGCCGGCTCCTACAGGGGCAGGGCTCAATCCAGCATCAACACCTTGGCCAAAATAATCTTCGGCCCTTTCATCTTCTTGATGATGATCCGCAGGCCTTCAACTTCCAGCACCTCTTCCTCTTCCGGCACCCGTTTCAGGGATTCATACACCAGCCCGGCGAGGGTTTCGGCTTCGACGTGGTCCAGGTCAATGCCCAGCAGGCGCTCGACCTTGAACAACGGCGTATCACCGCGAACCAGCAACTTGCCCGGCTGGTACGCGAGAATCCCGCGCTCAGCCTTGCGGTGTTCGTCCTGAATGTCGCCGACCAGCACTTCCAGCACGTCTTCCATGGTCAGGTAACCGATGACGTTGCCATCGGCCTCTTCGACCAGTGCGAAGTGCGAGCCGCCTTTGCGGAACTGTTCCAGCAACTGCGACAGCGGCATATGGCGCGACACGCGTTCCAGCGGTCGGGTCAGCTCAGCCAGGTTGAACGACTCGGGAATGTGGTCCAGCGCGGCCAGTTCCAGCAGCAGGTCCTTGATGTGCAGCAGGCCGACGAACTCCTGGCGATCGCTGTCGTACACCGGATAACGGCTGAACTTGTGGCGACGGAACATCGCCAGGATTTCCTTGAGCGGCGCGTTGAACTCCAGCGTCACCAGGTCTTCGCGGGAGTTGGCCCAGTCGACCACTTCCAGTTCGCCCATTTCCACGGCCGAGGCCAATACGCGCATGCCTTGGTCGCTCGGGTCCTGGCCACGGCTGGAGTGCAGGATCAGTTTCAGTTCTTCGCGGCTGTAATGGTGCTCGTGATGGGGGCCGGGTTCACCCTGGCCAGCGATGCGCAGGATGGTGTTGGCGCTGGCGTTAAGCAGGTAAATCGCCGGGTACATCGCCCAATAGAACAGGTACAGCGGCACGGCGGTCCACAGCGACAGCAATTCGGGTTTGCGGATGGCCCAGGATTTCGGCGCCAGTTCACCCACCACGATGTGCAGGTACGAGATGACAAAGAACGCGGCGAAGAACGACACGGCCTTGATCACTTCGGCCGACTGCACGCCGACGGCTTCCAGCAGCGGTTCGAGGATGTGCGCGAACGCAGGTTCACCAACCCAGCCAAGGCCCAGGGAGGCGAGGGTGATACCCAATTGGCAAGCCGACAGGTAGGCATCGAGCTGACTGTGAACGGTGCGCAGGATGTGCCCGCGCCAGCCGTTTTTATCAGCGATGGCCTCGACCCGGGTCGAGCGCAGTTTGACCATGGCAAATTCCGCCGCAACGAAAAATCCGTTGAGCAACACCAGGATCAGAGCAAAAAGAATCATGCCGAAGTCGGCAAAGAGTGTTGCGAGGGTCAAGCCAGGGGAAGG
The DNA here is from genome assembly GCF_019956105.1 of Pseudomonas sp. BF-RE-25. Classification (NCBI taxonomy): domain Bacteria; kingdom Pseudomonadati; phylum Pseudomonadota; class Gammaproteobacteria; order Pseudomonadales; family Pseudomonadaceae; genus Pseudomonas; species Pseudomonas sp. BF-RE-25. The sequence goes on along the minus strand of NZ_JAHBDB010000009.1, from coordinate 74,874 downwards.
GTCCATGATGGAGTTTTGCGGGTTCCGTGTATTCGAAAAGGGGGTCAATGCGGTGCCTGAAGGGCAGGCACAAGTCAGCCAATGTAGCGGCTGACCGGGTGCTTGCCTAGTGGCGAATGCTGGCCGGAATCAGTCGGCCGTGCTGATGACCCGGGATTTGGTGACCTGGGCTGGCGCGAAATGGCAGGTAAACGTACTGCCGTGGCCCGGCACGCTGCTGATTTCCATCCGTGCGCGGTGGCGCAGCAGCACATGTTTGACGATTGCCAGCCCAAGCCCGGTGCCGCCGGTGTTGGAGTTGCGGCTGGAATCGACGCGGTAGAACCGTTCGGTCAGGCGCGGCAGGTGTTTGCTGTCGATACCGATGCCGGAGTCCTGCACGCTCAGGTGCGCGCCTTGCTCGTCAGCCCACCAGCGAATGCGGATATTGCCTTCGGCCGGGGTGTATTTCACCGCGTTGAACACCAGGTTGGAAAACGCACTGCGCAATTCGGCTTCGCTGCCCTTGAGCAGAATCGTCGGATCGGCTTCCAGGGTGATGCGCTGGTTTTTCTGCCCGGACAGTTGCTGAGCGTCGCCCTTGATCGATTGCAGCAAGCCATCGATGGCCACGGGCTGGTTGTCCGACGGGTAATCGGTGGCTTCCAGCTTGGCCAGCAGCAGCAAGTCGTTGAGCAACGTCTGCATGCGCCCGCCTTGCTGCTGCATTTGCTGCAGGGCACGGGTCCAGCGCGGGTTCACGTCATCGACGTTGTCCAGCAGGGTTTCCAGATACCCGCAGATCACCGTCAGCGGCGTGCGCAGTTCGTGGGAAACGTTGGCGATAAAGTCTTTGCGCATCTGTTCCAGCTGATGGATGCGCGTCACGTCGCGCACCAGCATCAAGTGTTCGTTGTTGCCGTAGCGGGTGATGTACAGCTGAATGCGCAGTCGATCGTTGATCGGCGAGGGGATTTCCAGCGGCTCGGCGTAGCTGTCCTGCTCGAAGTATTCCTTGAAGCGCGGATGGCGCACCAGGTTGGTCACCGGCTGGCCACTGTCCTGCGGCGTCTTGAGACCGAGCAGGGTTTCCGCGGCGCGGTTCCACCATTCGAGGTTGCCGTCGGTGTCGAGCATGATCACCGCGTCTTTCAACGCGGCGGTGGATTCCTGGACCCGGTCGATCACCGCTTGCAGGCGTCCGCGCACGCGTTGGTCGCGGCGTTGCAGGTGATAGATGCTGTCGAACACTTCGCCCCACAGGCCATAGCCATCGGGCGGCGCTTCATCGGGTTTGTGCAGGCGCAGCCACTCGTGCAGACGCAGCAATTGCTTGAGGGTCCAGGCCAGGTAAAGGCCCAGGCCCGCAGCGAGGCTCCAGCCGTAGTAGCCGGTAATCAGGCCGATCACCAGGCAGGCGGTGACCAGTAGCAGCATGTGGCGAATCAGGGTGCCATGCCAGTTTTGGTTCACTTGAACGCGCGTCCTTGTCAGCTTGTCGGGCGGGAAAGGGCTGAATCAGGCTTTGGTGGAAAACCGGTAGCCGGTACCGCGCACGGTTTGTACCAGATTTTCGTAGGCATCACCGAGGGCTTTGCGCAGGCGACGGATGTGCACGTCGACGGTGCGTTCCTCTACATACACATTGCCGCCCCAGACCTGATCCAGCAACTGACCACGGGTGTAGGCGCGTTCCTGGTGGGTCATGAAGAATTGCAGCAAGCGGTATTCGGTCGGGCCCATCTCGGCGGGTTTGCCGTCGATGGTCACGCGGTGGCTGATCGGGTCCAGCAGCAGGCCGCCGACTTCAATCGGCGCTTCGCCATCGGTAGGGCCGGCGCGGCGCAGCACGGCTTTGAGGCGCGCAACCAGCTCGCGCGGGGAAAACGGTTTGGTGATGTAGTCGTCGGCGCCGACTTCCAGGCCCTGGATCTTGTTGTCCTCTTCGCCCTTGGCGGTGAGCATGATGATCGGGATGTCCCCGGTCAGCTCATCGCGCTTGAGGCGGCGGGCCAACTCGATGCCGGAGGTGCCGGGCAGCATCCAGTCGAGCAGGATCAGGTCCGGTTTGCGGTCGACGATGATCGCGTGGGCCTGTTGCGAGTTTTCGGCCTCCAGGCAGTCATAGCCGGCCATTTCCAACGCAACGGCGATCATTTCGCGAATGGGCGCTTCGTCGTCGACGATCAGAATGCTCCTGCCAACCATGCCTTTAATCCTCTTGTCATTTAACTGTCTTGCGCCGCATTAGATAACGGAATTATTGCAGTCGTGTGACAGTATTTTAGTCGCCCGGCGATTGTCATGATCCTGATCTATTCTCTAAGTCCGAACCCTGACAACCACCAAAGAAGGTTTCCATGACTCAATACACGCAATCCCTTAAAGCCCTGATGCTGGCAGCTGCCCTGTCTTTGCCGGCAATGGCCTTCGCGGCTGAGCCTGTGATGATGAAAGACGGTGTGATGGCGGACCACAAGGGCATGACGTTGTACACGTTCGACAAGGACACCACCGCCGGCAAGTCTGTGTGCACTGGTGAGTGTGCGGAATACTGGCCAGCGTTCAAGGCGCCAGCGGATGCCAAGGCCGAAGGTGACTGGACAATCGTCAAGCGTGACGACGGCACGATGCAGTGGGCCTACAAGGGCAAACCGCTGTACTACTTCAAGAAGGACGCGAAACCGGGTGACAAGGCCGGTGACAAAATGAAGGACGTCTGGCACGTCATCACCAACTCCGGACCGAAGATGTAACCCCCTCTGTAGGAGCTGGCTTGCCAGCGATGGACGTAAACGTTGATGCGAGTTGTCTGGATAAACGCGTCGCCTTCACGTTCATCGCGAGCAGGCTCGCTCCCACAGTTTCATGTGTGGTTCACCGCACCGCGTAATCCAAAACAATCCCCACAAAAATCGCCAACCCCGCCCAATGGTTGTGCAAGAACGCCTTGAAGCAGCGCATCCTGTCCTTGCCACGGGTGTACCAGAATTCCCACGCAAAACAGCCCGCCGCCGCCAGCAATCCCAGGTGGAACCAGCCGCCGAGTTCGAACTTCGACCCGGCCAGCAACAGGCAACCCAACGCCAACCCTTGCAAGGTCAGGATGATCACCCGGTCCGCCTCGCCAAACAGAATCGCCGTGGATTTCACACCGATCTTCAAGTCGTCGTCGCGATCAGTCATCGCGTAATAGGTGTCATAACCCACCGTCCACAGCAGGTTGGCGATCCACAGCAACCACGCCGCCGCCGGCAGTTCGCCGGTTTCGGCGGTGAACGCCATCGGCATCCCCCAGGAAAACGCCGCGCCCAGCACCACTTGCGGGTAATAGGTGTAGCGCTTCATGAACGGGTAAGTGAAGGCCAGCGCCAAACCACCAAACGATAACCACACCGTCGCCGCATTGGTGCACAGTACCAGCAGGAAACTCACGCCCATCAGCAATGCAAAGAACACCAGCGCTTCTTTGGAGCTGATCTTTCCGCTCGGCAGCGGGCGCTGTTCGGTGCGTTTCACATGGCCATCGACCTTGCGGTCCGCCCAGTCGTTGATCACGCAACCGCCGGCGCGGGTCAGTACCACGCCGAGCACGAAAATCACCACGTTGGCCAGCGACGGCGAACCTTTACCGGCAATCCACAGCGCCCACAGCGTCGGCCACAGCAGCAGATAAATGCCGATCGGCTTGTCCATACGCGTCAACTGAATGAAATCCCAGGCCCGAGGGTTCAAGCGGTTCAGGGACTTGAGCAGGCTCTGGTACATCAGCAGTTCTCCGGATGGGCGCGGGTGGCGTGCCACAAGGTCGGCAGGAAAATCTCGGCCACCAGCACGCTCAAGGCGCCACGGTCGAAGCGCGAGCGACGGCCCCACAATTCAGGTGCCCGGCACTCCACCGGCAGCCACTCCTGAGGATAGTGACAAACCTCGATGGCGCGACGCTGAAACGCCTGGTCGCAAAACAGCAACTCGCCCAGCGAGCGGCTGCCCAACTCGTCCATGTGCAACCCGTCGCCCTGCAACGCGCTGCGTGCCGCCACGCTGCGGGCGAACACCCAGGCTTCACCGTGGCCGCGCAGATACACCTCGCGCACCCAGCCTTCACTGTCTTCGGCCAGGTCCAGTGCCGCGCATTCGTCCGCGCGCAGCGGTTGCCAGCCTTCGAAAAGCGGCGTGACGCTGAAGCTGTCATTCGACAGACGGGTCAGCCGTCGGGTCAGCGAACCTTCGTCGAACAACCAGTCGAGGGTAGACGTGTCGGGGAGCGGCGAAAGTCGGCTTTGGGGAAGCCAGAAAGGAGGTTTTGAGTGCGGCACAGTGAGTCATTATTGGCAGCAAATGAGGCGGCGAGCTTACCATGTCGGTCGGTGATTTTGATTGATCCGGCGCCCCATTGCGTCGAACAGGCTTGCATCTGCCGGGCCCGATCAGTACAAAACGCCCTGAGCCGGACGGCAGCGCTGCAACCATCGACCGTTCGCGCCGGCAATAAGCCTGAATCCTGAGGATGTACCTGAATGAAAAAGTGGCAATGTGTGGTCTGCGGCCTGATCTACAACGAAGCCGACGGCTGGCCGGATGACGGCATTGCGCCGGGCACCCTGTGGCAAGACGTGCCGGAAGACTGGCTGTGCCCGGACTGCGGCGTCGGCAAGATGGATTTCGAAATGATCGAAATCAACTAAGACATTTAGAGGAGTAAGGAATGAACGCACCTGTCGTGATCGTCGGCACCGGGCTGGCTGGCTACAACCTCGCCCGGGAGTTTCGCAAACTCGATAGCGAAACCCCGCTGCTGCTGATTACCGCCGATGACGGGCGCTCCTACTCCAAGCCGATGCTCTCCACGGGCTTCGGCAAGAACAAAGACGCCGACGGCCTGAGCATGGCCGAACCCGGCGCCATGGCCGAACAGCTGAAGGCCGAAGTGCGCACCCACACGCGCATCAGCGGTATCGATCCTGGCCACAAGCGCCTGTGGATCGGCGAAGAATCGGTGATCTACCGCGACCTGATCCTGGCCTGGGGCGCCGAAACCGTGCGCGTGCCAATCGAAGGTGATGCGGCGGACGCCGTGTTCCCGATCAACGACCTCGAAGACTACGCGCGCTTTCGTGCGGCAGCGGCCGGCAAACGCCGGGTGCTGTTGCTCGGTGCCGGCCTGATCGGCTGTGAATTCGCCAACGACCTGATCCTTGGCGGTTACGAGGTGCAACTGGTTGCACCGTGCGAACAGGTCATGCCGACCCTGTTGCACCCGGCGGCAGCCGCTGCGGTCCAGGCCGGACTGGAAAGCCTCGGCGCACGTTTCCACCTCGGGCCGGTGCTCAACCGCTTGCAGCGTGTTGAAGAGGGTTTGGAAGCGCATCTGTCGGACGGTCAGGTGATCCCGTGCGACGTGGTGGTCTCCGCCATCGGCCTGCGTCCGCGCATCGACCTGGCGGCCGCCGCCGGTGTGCAGGTCAATCGCGGCGTGGTGGTCGATCGCCACCTGAAAACTTCTCACGCCAACATCTACGCCCTGGGCGACTGCGCTGAAGTCGACGGGCTGAATCTGCTGTACGTGATGCCCCTCATGAGCTGTGCGAGAGCGCTGGCACAAACCCTCGCCGGCAACCCGACAGCCGTGAGCTACGGCGCGATGCCGATCACCGTCAAAACGCCGGTTTGCCCGTTGGTGGTTTCGCCGCCGCCACGGGGTTTGGAGGGCGTCTGGACCGTCGAAGGGCAGGGCGCTGACATCAAGGTTTTATGCCGCGATGCCGCCGGAAAACTGCTCGGTTATGCCCTGACAGGTGCGGCGGTGATGGAAAAACTCGCACTGAACAAAGAACTTCCACCGCTGCTGGCGTAAATACCGGTCGTTCTGTCGGAATCACCCCGCTTTTGCCCCCACAAACGTCGCGCCGAGACTGGCGCGGCTCTTCCGTGCGTGCCATTCTCACTCCCGTCTGCCGCAGAGTAGAGCACCTGCGGCGCTTTGGGCGCTGTTCCAACGAGAACAGCACGGACATAACAACAAAAAACCGTCAAAGGGGCTTCACTAATGCGTAAACCAGAACTCGCCGCCGCCATCGCGGAAAAAGCAGATCTCACCAAAGAACAGGCCAACCGCGTTCTCAACGCCGTTCTCGAAGAAATCACCGGCGCCCTGCACCGCAAGGACAGCGTGACGCTGGTCGGCTTCGGCACTTTCCTGCAACGCCACCGCGGCGCCCGCACCGGCAAAAACCCGCAAACCGGTGAGCCAGTGAAAATCAAGGCCAGCAACACCGTTGCGTTCAAACCGGGCAAATCGTTGAAAGACAGTGTTAATCCGTAACACGCACCGACGCCCGCCTAGCGGGTGAGCGGAACAAAAAATGGGCACGCCAACCAGGTTGGGTGCCCATTTTTTATGGCTGACGGGGTGCCCTTTGTAGGAGCCGGCTTGCTGGCGATAGCGCCCGATCAACCAACATCAACGTCGCCTGACACACCGCCATCGCCAGCAAGCTGGCTCCTACAGTCCTATGTACCAGCGAATTCCCCACTCCCCCCGCAGCAATTCAGTGACAAGGGCCTCCCCATCTTTTCAGCTGACAACAATCACTGTAGGAGCCGGCTTGCCGGCGATAGCGCCCGATCAATCAACATCAATGTCGCCTGACACACCACCATCGCCAGCAAGCCGGCTCCTACAGATATACGTGCCTGACGGATCAAACGGTCCGACTTTGTTGCTTGGCAAAAATCGCCGCCATCTCCGGTTCATCCAAATGATCCAGCGCACGCTCCACCAACAAATGCACCCCGTCGGCCATGCGGCTGAGCGCCAGGGCTACGGAGCGGCGTGAGCCGTCCACATCGTCGGCAAGGTCGGCGGCGATGGCGCTGATGGACAGCAGGTCTTCCGAGGCGTTGGCGAGGAGGGCTTCGGTGTTGATGCCGGGGCAGACGCTAAAGAGTTGGCCGTTACGCTTTGGTGGTTTGGGTTCGGTTGGCGGGAAGTGATGGTCGAGGGCGCGTTCGGCGGCTTCGTTGAGTTTGTTTGAGTCGGGGCTTTCGTATGGGGAAACCGGATCGGTTTCCGGTGGGTTTGGTGTGACCTTGAACATGGTTACTTTCCTTTAGTAGGGCCGTGACCATTTCGCGACTAAACGAAAAGGAGGCGGCTGTGCGCAAGTTAGTCGACCGGTAAAGTCACCAAAACCCGGCGCGCCCAATGGCGCCATGCGCACAGCCACCATCAAGTGCAGGCAAACACCTGACTGGATGACACTTGTGCAACCGTAGATGACTAGCCGGGCGACTAAACCCGATCACTGATGAGCAGTGACACGAATCAAGTTACCGACCGCCCCCAAGGCGCACAAGCCGGCGGATTCTGGCGTAGCCGTAGGCAACGACGCAAGGTGTTGTAGCTTGCAGGACGTAACCTTGAGGCGTTTTAAACAAGCGCTCTCTGGCGATGTTTAATCATTGCGATCTTGATGTTCCTTACCAACTTCCATAGGGGATTCCGAACTTTTCGATATAGGCTTTTGACTCTTCTGAAAGCGGCCGATGTTTTCCATTGGACGTTCCCCCGTAGGGGCCTTTGGGACTGATCGTGCCTTGGACTCGAGTGACTTCGGTCGATTTAAGACAAGGCCCACCTAACCACACCTTGGCGATTCCTCCCGGCGCCAGGCCGATAGTCAAAAACTTTCGGTAATCGGTTTTCCATTTGCCTACCGCGCCGCAATAAGCTCTTTCACCCTTGAGCATGGTGTTCCGCGCAGATTCGGGGATTTCGATGTAGGCCCCGTAGGTCTGCGGTTCTGCCATGGACTGCCAGCGCACATAGACCAAACGAGGCAGGTCAGCCCCGGTAACATACCGGCCTTTTCCTCCAGGATCTTCTCGCCATCCCGCTGGCTTACCTCTGAACTCGGACGGTACGCCTTTGCTCATGGCCCGTGGATACCCCATAGCCGGTATACCGCTGCCCGCGCGAAGGAACACGCGCTCATTGATATCAACGACACCGGCCGTTTCGATCCAGACTTCCATATAGTCAGGCGAAAAAAAATCTAGGCTCCATGCGTCATAAGGTAATGATCTGCTCTCGACAGAGGCACATCCTCCCAACAACACAAATAGCAACGCAAAGCCGGACTTAAGCAAGGGTGAGCACCTATGCATTGGGATGCACCACGCGTTTATAGTTTTCGGCGGGGCGATCGATAAACACGATGTTCAGGTCACTATTGTTCCAGCCTTTGGCTGCGTTCCATTTCGCAGACAGATGGATATAGCGGCGGTACAGCAGCTCCTCTTCGTCGAGGCTCAGGCTCGTGCGGCGAGTTTCGCCTAACGCATAAGCCATCAATTTTTCGGCAATCGGTTTCAGCTCTGTTGGTAATGCGTACGTCTGATCCTCTTCGTCAATGACCTTGAACGGGACGTCGTGCCTGGCCCCCAACTCGCGCATGATTCGCAGGTAAACCAACGCCAAATCGTTGCGCACAATCCGCTCGCTGTGGACCGCCGCATAGACATTCTTCGAATTGGATCTGTCGCCTTTTGCGTTGCTGATCATCTCCACCGCCCAAGTTTTCACCTCCAATGTCAGCCCATACAGATTGAGTTGATCCTGAAGGCGACCTAGCTCTTGCTGAGCCCAACGATAGGCGGTTGACGCTGTGGAAGGCACGTAAAGTTCCATGTCGCGGCTGCAGCGCGGCTTACTAAGCAAAACTCGCTCAATGACGTTGGGTATATACCCTCCACCCAAGTCGGAGTGGACGCCGGGCAGCTCGATATCAGCAGCGCCGGCGCTGTTGAGTGAAAAGTTATGGCGGCGCTCGTCCCGCGACACTAAATGCACGACCTTTTTTGCCACATCGGGTGCCAAGTACAAATTGACCCCGGGGTTATTGGCGTCGTGGACGCTAAAGTCGCCGTCAGCCACGCTGCCTACTGCAGCAGCGGTGTCGAAAATGCCGATAAAGTTGATGGAGGCATCGGTGTTGGCGCGCCAGGAAAACTCCTCGGTAAACAACGTAGCATTGGCGGGTAGCTGCGCCGCCAATGGACTCTTCTCTCCTTTCTGTACTTCATTGGCAAAATGCCGCGCAGCTGCGGCACCGCGACTGAAACCGAAGATATCGAACTCGACACGTTCAACCTTTCGATCAGGATTGGATCGCTTGAACTGTTCAACCCTTTCGAGAATAAGCGTTGGACTCTGCGCAACCCGCGCTGATACACCGTGTTCACCCACGCCGGTTGCTAGTGAAAAAAGTGAATCCTGTTCGCCACTGCTAGTACCGATGCCATCCAGATAAACGGGGATGTACCCGATGGTTTCTTCAACAGCCAATAACCGCTTACTGTCATCGGTGTACAGCTCATGCAACTTCGCCACATTACTCGTGTCATTCCCATAGCTGTTATCCGGTGTATTCCCCTTGCCGTCATAACCCCTCGCCTGACAAAACTGCAGAATATCCTCAGCCTCCTCCAGCAGATTCACATCCCGCGCATAACACCCGGCAACCATTTCACTGTTGGACCGATTATTCCCAGTCCCATCAAAAAACACCCCAATACGTAAAGTAATTCCTTCTTCTTCAACCTCTTCTTCCTCCTCCTCCAGCTCATCCGACTCATTCTCTTCCGACGACGGGGGCTCAGGCACAACCGCCGCCAACAACCCCGCCACCGTCCCAGGCAACAACGCATGCGCCGCCATCCCCGTTCCCGGCGAACCACCGACCTCAATCTCGCTACTGCTGAACACCCCACCCGCATCGATCACGACATGGTGACCGCCCGCCTTCAACGTAATGCTGGCGCCCGCGTCCAGCACCAGATGAGCGCCAGCCTTGATATGAACGTGCTCACCGGCCTCAACCACCCACGCTTCGCCAATCTGGTTGTGGCTACTTCCGGCAATTTGCAGATAGTCATTGGCCTTGAGCTGAACCTTTCTATCCGCCGTAACCGTGCGATGTTCTTCCGCGCCAAGCACCGCGATGCTGTTGCCCTTGATCGCTTCCCGACGCTCATTCCCCACGTCCAGTCGGCTGTCGCTCCCGACCTTCTGCTCCATGTCCCGCTGCGCTCGCAGGTAGATCAACTCCAGCCCGGCGCGGTCTTCGATCGACAGTTCGTTATAGCCACCGGTATGCGGCGAGCTGTGGCTGCGCAGCACGGTTCTGGTTTTGTTCTCGGGCAAGGGGTAGGGTGCCGGTGTGACCTTGTTGATCAGGCAACCGGTTATGAGTGGGTTATCTGGATTGCCTTCGAGGTAGGTGACGAGGACTTCCATGCCGATGCGCGGAATGGTCACCGCACCGAAATGATCCCCCGCCCAACTGGACGTCACCCGCAGCCAGCAACTGCTTTGTTCGCTGTTGCGCTCCGCGCGGTCCCAATGGAATTCGACTTTGACGCGACCGTCTTCATCGCAGTAGATCTCTTCTCCGACAGGCCCGGTGACGCGGGCGGTCTGGCAGACGAGCACGGGGCGTTGTGCGGGCATCGGCGGCCGATAAAACACGTCCCAGGGAATCGCGCTGAAGCTGTTTTGGTAGCCCTGGGTAAAACTGCCCTCGGCGTCGGTGATTGACTCTTCCAGCACCTGCGGCTGTTTGCCGATATGAGTAACGCTGAGCAGCAGCCACAGATCGTTGTACGTGGCGCGTGGGTGATCCGTCAGGCTGAAAAAGTGGCCGCTGCGCAGGCACGGCTGATCACTTTTGCCCTCGGCCAATTGATAGTCGGTGCGGTGCCGCTCCAGTGCTTGTCGGGCGAGCTGTTTGCCGTGCTTTTCGGTCTCGAAAAACAGCGGATAACGATAGTCTTCAAGCTCGGGGCTGAACTCGGCGATGAAGCGACTTTCCAGCAGCAGGCTCGGGTGTTTCGGGTCGTAGTTTCGGCGGGTGACTTTGCTGGGGCGAGTGCTGTAACCCATGGAAAACTGGCTGACGACCGGATGCTCCGCCACCATGCCGGCGCCTTGCAGATAGGGCGTTTCGCCCAATTTCGCAAAGGCGGTCTGGTCATCGCTGAACACCAGCACATGGCCTTCCCGGGAGTGCTGGTGATGCCACGCAATGCCGTCCTCGGCGCACAGTCGCCGGACGAACTCAAAACAACTTTCCCCATATTGGGTGCAGTATTCGCGCTCGGGACTCGTTCTGACATGGAAGGTAAATGCGTCGGCTTGAATGCCGTGCCCCTTGAGTACCTGAGCGATGATTTGCGGTGCCGTCAGGCCCTGGAAAATCCGCTGATCGTGACTGAACTGCAAGTCATGCAGCGCCGGCACCAGGTGCATGCGATAGCGGGTCAGGCGCTTGCCGACTTCGCCCACGGACACCCTGGTGACATGGCCATGAATGCCTTCGCCGTTGAGGCCGAACTGTAGAAAGGCGGGTTGGTTGAGCAAGCTTTCCAGATCGAAATCTGGATGCTCGCTGACCAGGTCAACCTGAATCGAATACAAGGCGCTGATGGTTTCCGTGCCTTCGAAGGCCAGCACTTTGAAGTCGTTGCGAATCGTCGGGATAAGGAGGGTGAAGTGGGCAACGTTGGCCGATGCAAGCATGCGCTTATCCTTTTGCTACGTAGTCGCTCGTCCTTAAGCTGAAAGAAAAAATCGGCGAAACCGAGCCATACGTGCCCGGATTAAGTCGCCAAAATGCCGGGCACGCTAACAAGGCATGCAAAGTATTGATGTAGGAAGGATCTTGAAGAATGGTGTGATATTTCCCAGATACCCGAAGTTCCATTTTGGAACTTTGTTTTAAATTCAAAGTGGCCATCATAGTGATGGCACTTTTCTTATCGGCAGTTGTCACTCGTCGCTTTATTCATCGATGTCGTAACATTTCGGAATGCTCCTACATTTATATTTTTTAGTTTTTGGCATGCTGCGCGCCTGCCAAAGGGAGCAATCGGCAATGAATATGCGATTTATTCAGGTGAAAGAGGCGGAGGCCTCTAGCTCAACGGTTTCAGGGCGTTGGGTCGAGCGCTGAATTATTAAACTTACATCAGGGATCCCCTTGCTACATATAGGGAGATCTCCTACGAGAGATAAACGCGCTTCGTCTTATTGTTTAATCGGGTGCTTGCTAGTGGCCATCATCGTGAGTACGATGCGCCCACTTTGAAAGAGCACGATCTCAATTGGATGAGACATTTCGCAGCTCTTTGATTCTGTCTCACGCCGTTGGAACTCCAATGAGCGTATGACCGTAATCCAAACTAAAGGCCATGGATGTCCTACTCAAGCAAACTTTCTGCTCATTACCTCGATCTCGCAAAAGCCTCTGTTTCCAAAGAGAATTTCGCGGGCGAGGATGTTCGCTTTTCGAGCGAATATGAGTCATTGGAAAGCGAGCTGGCCAAAGCCTCGTCCATGCACGAAAGCGGTCAGATCGACTGGCTGAAAATCCGTGAAAACAGCGAAAACCTGCTGCGCACCCAGTCCAAGGATTTGCGCGTCGGCGCCTGGCTGACCTGGGCCCTGTACCAGCGCGAATCCTTCCAAGGCCTGCTCGCCGGCCTCGGTTTGCTGCACTACTTGTGCGAAAGCCACTGGGCCGAAGTCCACCCGAACAAGGCACGTACGCGCTCCGCTGCGATCAGTTGGCTGGTGCCGCGTCTTGAGCAGGTGCTGACCGAAAACGTCGCGATCAAAGAGCAGTTGCCGATGTTCCGCCGTCTGGTGGAACACCTGGAAGGCCTCGACGCCGCGTGCACCGAGCACCTGGGCGATGACGCGCCGCTGTTGTTGCCGATTTCCCGCCGCCTGAAAAACATGGTGCAACGGGCCGCCGACAACCAGCCTGAACCAGGCGTGGTCGGTGCGGCCGTGGCTCAGGTCAAACAAGTCGCTACGCAACTGTTGACGCCCGGCGCGCCGATCGACAACGAAAAAGAAGCCCACAAAGCCCTGCGCGCCCAGCAAGAAAGCGCCCGGCCATTGTGCGCCTGGTGGCTCAAGCAGAAAGCCACCGACCTGCGTGCCCTGCGTCTCAATCGCACGCTGTTGTGGTTGCCCATCGACGCTGTCCCCGAACGTAACGCCGAGCAGATCACCGTGCTGCGCGGTTTGCCGGCGGACAAGCTCAAGGCCTATCAGGACCGTTACGACCAGGGCAAATACGCCGACCTGTTGGTGGAACTGGAGGCGAGCCTGGCGAAGGCGCCGTTCTGGTTCGATGGCCAGCGAATGGTCTGGGAATGCCTCCAGGCCCTCAACGCAGAAATGGCGATGCGCGAAGTGGAAATCCACTTCGCGCTTTTGGTTCAGCGCCTGCCCGGCATCGTCGAATTGCGCTTCCATGACGGCGCGCCGTTCGCCGATCCGTCCACTCGCGCCTGGATCAGCGCCAACGTCATGCCGCACCTGCAAAGCGCCAGTGCGCCGCGCAAAGTCGAAGTCGCCGACACCCAGCCCGCCTGGGAACTGGCCCTCGAAGAGGTCCTGCCGATTCTGCGCAAGGACGGCCTCAAGGCTGCCGTGCAAATCCTCAAGCAGGGCCTGCAAAGCGCCAACGGCGGGCGCGTGCGGTTCTTCTGGCAGTTCGCCCTCGCGCGACTGTGCTTCATGGCCAAAAAGTACGAACTGGCCAAGACCCAACTCGAAACCCTCGACCAAACATTACAGGACTCAGGCCTGCACGCCTGGGAGCCCGATCTTGCGCTGGAAGTGCTGCATTTACTGCATAGCTGCTGCGAGTTGTTGCCGCAGAACCATGCCGTACGTGAACGCAAGGAAGAGATTTATCGCAGGCTGTGCCACCTCGATCTCGAAGTGGTACTCGAATAGGCCCCAGGGCCACAACCGCAAGGAGAAAAGCCATGGCCAAAGAAGGCTCGGTAGCCCCCAAGGAACGCATCAACGTCACGTTCAAACCTGCCACCGGTGGTGCCCAGGAAGAGATCGAACTGCCGTTGAAACTACTGGCAATCGGTGACTACACCCACCGCAAGGACGAACGCAAAGTCGAAGATCGCAAGCCGATCAGCATCGACAAGATGACCTTCGACGAGGTGCTGGCCAAGCAAGAGCTGCAGCTGACACTGAGCGTACCGAACCGTCTTCAGGAAGAAAGCGACACTGAAGAACTGGCCGTGAAACTGCGCGTCAACTCGATGAAGGACTTCAACCCGGCCAGCCTGGTCGAGCAAGTGCCTGAGCTGAAAAAACTGATGGAACTGCGCGACGCGCTGGTGGCCCTCAAAGGCCCGCTGGGTAACGCGCCTGCGTTCCGCAAAGCCATCGAAGGCGTTCTCGCCGACGACGAATCCCGCGGTCGCGTACTGGGTGAGCTGGGCCTGAACGCCGCAGCCCAGGACGCCTGAGTCTCCATCAGCCAAGGAAGCCAACATGAGCACGAGTGCAGCGCAGCAAAAGAGTAACGAGAACGGCGAATACAGCATTCTCGACAGCATCATCGCCGAAACCCGCCTGACCCCGGACGACGAAGCCTACGACATCGCCAAGCGCGGTGTGTCGGCCTTCATCGAAGAGCTGCTCAAGCCGCAGAACAACGGTGAGCCGGTCAAGAAAGCCATGGTTGACCGCATGATCGCCGAGATCGATGCCAAGCTCAGCCGTCAGATGGACGAGATCCTCCACCACCCGGACTTCCAGTCCCTGGAATCGTCGTGGCGTGGCCTGCAGTTGCTGGTCGACCGCACCAACTTCCGCGAAAACATCAAGATCGAAATCCTCAACGTCTCCAAAGAAGACCTGCTGGACGATTTCGAAGATTCGCCGGAAGTGATGCAGGCTGGCCTGTACAAGCACATCTACACCGCTGAATACGGCCAGTTCGGTGGTCAGCCGGTAGGCGCGATCATCGCTAACTACTTCATGTCCCCAAGCTCGCCGGACGTGAAACTGATGCAGTACGTGTCCAGCGTTGCGTGCATGTCCCACGCGCCGTTCATTGCCGCCGCCGGCCCGAAATTCTTCGGCCTGGAAAGCTTCACCGGCCTGCCGGACCTGAAGGATCTGAAAGATCACTTCGAAGGCCCGCAATTCGCCAAATGGCAGAGCTTCCGCCAGTCGGAAGACTCCCGTTACATTGGCCTGACCGTGCCGCGTTTCCTGCTGCGCAACCCGTACGATCCGGAAGAAAACCCGGTCAAATCGTTCGTATACAAAGAAACCGTCGCCAACAGCCACGAGCACTACCTGTGGGGCAACACCGCCTACGCGTTCGGCACCAAGCTGACCGACAGCTTCGCCAAATTCCGCTGGTGCCCGAACATCATCGGCCCGCAGAGCGGTGGCGCGGTTGAAGACCTGCCGTTGCACCACTTCGAAAGCATGGGCGAAATCGAAACCAAGATCCCTACCGAGGTATTGGTCAGCGACCGTCGTGAATACGAACTGGCCGAGGAAGGCTTCATCTCCCTGACCATGCGCAAAGGCTCCGACAACGCGGCGTTCTTCTCCGCAAGCTCGGTGCAGAAGCCGAAGTTCTTCGGCATCAGCGCAGAAGGCAAGGCAGCAGAGCTGAACTACAAGCTCGGCACCCAACTGCCGTACATGATGATCGTCAACCGCCTGGCTCACTACTTGAAAGTGCTGCAGCGCGAGCAACTCGGTTCGTGGAAAGAGCGCACCGACCTCGAGCTGGAACTGAACAAGTGGATCCGCCAGTACGTGGCCGACCAGGAAAACCCGAGCGCCGAAGTTCGTGGCCGTCGTCCACTGCGCGCTGCCCAGATCATCGTCAGCGATGTCGAAGGCGAGCCTGGTTGGTACCGCGTCAGCCTGAACGTGCGCCCGCACTTCAAGTACATGGGTGCCGATTTCACCCTGTCGCTGGTTGGCAAGCTGGACAAAGAGTAAGCGGAGCTAACTCATGACTGGATACGGCAGCCTTTTCGAACGCCTGGGTGGCGACGCGGACAAACGCGTCGGCTGGAGCCGCGAGGTCTCCGCCATGGCGTCCGTGGCTGCCCATCTGGCCAAGATGCTCAGCACCCGTGCGGGCAGCGTGCAAACGCTGTCCGATTACGGGCTACCCGATCTCAATGACATGCGCCTGAGCCTGCACGACTCCCTGAGTCAGGCCCGCCTGGCCATCGAAAGCTTCATCGAAGCCTACGAACCGCGCCTGAGCAACGTGCGTGTCATCTCCCTGCCGCGTGACAACGATCAGCTTCGCCTGTCCTTCAGCATCGAAGGCCTGCTGGAAGTTGATGGTTTCAAGCGCCAGGTCAGTTTCGCCGCGCGCCTGGATGGCAGCGGTCAAGTCAAGGTCACTTAAGGAGATTCGTATGTCCGGCAAACCAGCAGCACGCGTATCCGACCCCACCGCTTGTCCGCTCCCCGGCCACGGCACCAACCCGATCGCCGCCGGTTCCGGCGACGTCTTCTTCGACGGCCTCGCGGCCGCCCGCCAAGGCGATGCCTCGGCGTGTGGTGGTGCGATGTCGGGCGGGTTGGCGACGACGGTTTTGATTAACGGGAAACCGGCTGCGACGGTGGATTCCGTTGGGACGCATGGCAACAAGGTTACGGCCGGTTCCGGGACGGTGATTATCGGGAATTCGCATTCGGCGGTGCCGTTTGTTCCTCCTGTTCCAATGCCAGGTTACTTCAACGATTTTTTTGTCTTGCGGGACGATGAAGGTAACCCGATTG
Source organism: Pseudomonas sp. BF-RE-25 (assembly GCF_019956105.1). Taxonomy (NCBI): domain Bacteria; kingdom Pseudomonadati; phylum Pseudomonadota; class Gammaproteobacteria; order Pseudomonadales; family Pseudomonadaceae; genus Pseudomonas; species Pseudomonas sp. BF-RE-25. The sequence continues at coordinate 58,247 of NZ_JAHBDB010000009.1, read as the reverse complement.
CAAATTATGGTTATCGAATAGAGACAGCAGATGGCGAAGTTCACGAAGGCGTGACTGACGCAACGGGCCATACCAAGTGCGTTACGACAGGGAAGTCATCTCAAATGCTCAAGATTTCGTTAGTTACGCCTGGAGGTGTGGCTCATGCCTAATCAAGCGTTATTGGCCCAAGCTCCATCTACACCCTCTCATAGTAATGAAGGGCAAGTTGTAACTGTAAAGTTGGCGAAACTGGCCACTTATGAAATCAATATTCGGTCTTTTCACCCGGGTAAAAATTTCGGGTTGTGGGGCATGTTTTTTGAAGGTGATGCGAGAAGCTACTCTTTAAAGCCAAGTGGTCTGTCGGGTGTGGCAGGTACTGAAGTTACCTCGCGTATCTGGCATAAATTTTTTATAAACTCGGCTATAAACGAAGTTCTTTTTACCCAAACTGAATCTAATGATTCCGGTATGGCGAATGGTGAACATGTACGTTATGACGGAGAACTAAAACCTAGAGGAGGCGGTCCGCCCTCCGCTAAAACGGAGAAAGGCGCTGTCACTACGATAGTTATTGAAGGTAAGTATGCAGGGGAGAACCATGCTTTTTTTGGGTCAAAAACTGCAAAAGCTCTGACTGGTAAGACTTTTGTTCCGAGTCTCGATGTCAGCTATAAGATCACGCTGACGATCGACCGCGTTTCTAAATACATTGATATTGCTACTCACATTAAAGGTGATGGTTTCCCAAACTGCGAAGCGTTCATTTCTGACGCCTCTGGCAAAGCAGTGTTTCTCGGTGTTCATGTTCGAAAAGGGGGGGCTGCTTGGTCCTTGCCCGGTGAGGGCACGTACCCGATGATTGAATCGGCGATTCGCTTGGAGATCGACGATAGCGGTAATTTCAGCGGTAACTTAGGCAATGAATTGCGTAGAAAAAAGTTGAACAAAGACCGTTTAGACATGCGACCAATAACGGAATGGAACGACTTTTTCTTGAAGTTGAATCCGAACGACGAACGATGGAAATACATCTACTTCGAGTCATTGCCAGATGCCCAAAACGAGCCTGCTGTAAAATGACCTATTCAAGCTATTTCAAGTGGGCAGTATGGATGCCTGCAATTTTGTTGCCGCTGTTATTTGTTGTGGACACTCTATTGCCTCCTGTAACACCCTTCGGAGGGTGGAAGCAGTTTTTCCATATATTCATATTGGCTTTTGGCGTGGGTGCCTATTTCATATTTGCATTTTGGGCATCGCGAGTCATTGATCGAAAAACCGAACGTGAAGTGGTCCGGCTCGTGTGTTGGGCTCCGGTTGTTTTTATACCCTTCTATGCCGCGCCGTGGTTTTTGTATGGCGTGATTTATTTAGTCACTGGCCACTTGGCTGGCCTTAGGCTAATGGTTGAATGGGTGGCATATATACCTTATTTGTTGGTTGCGGGGTATTTCTGTTCGATTGTCACCCTAGTTATTTATCAAGTTGTCAAAAGATTCTTCCGCAAAAAACTGTAGTCAGAGATCAGCAGTAGCCGTCGGCTCACGAATTTAGCGAATTCACACGAATCCAAAATCAGGCAGTTAGAAATGTCCTTTAACCACTACTACCAAAGCGAACTCACCGCACTTCGCCAGTTAGGTCGTCGATTCGCCGAGCGTAGCCCGGCGTTGGCGCCTTTCCTTGGCCAGGCCGGCCGAGATCCAGACGTGGAGCGGTTGCTGGAGGGCTTCGCGTTCCTGACCGGTCGCCTGCGTCAGAAGCTCGACGACGAACTGCCAGAGCTCAGCCATTCCCTGATGCACCTGCTGTGGCCCAACTACATGCGGCCGTTGCCGGCGTTCAGCATTTTGCAGTTCGACCCGTTGAAGCGTTCGGGGCCTGCGTTGAGGGTCGAGCGTGACACGCCGATCGAGAGCGTGCCGATTGATGACGTGCGTTGCCGCTTCCGCACCTGCTACCCGACCGAGGTGTTGCCGCTGGATCTGGCCGCGCTGAATTACTCGGTGAAGGGCGACGGTTCGCTGTTGAGCCTGCGTCTGGAGATGAGCGCTGACGGTCACCTCGGTGAGCTGGAATTGAGCCGTCTGCGTCTGCACTTCGCCGGTGAGCGCTACATCAGCCAGATGCTGTACCTGAGCCTGCTGCGCAATCTGGAGGGCATCGAGTTGATCCCGCTGGACGGCGTCGGCAAGCCCATCAATGGCGCCAACGGCACGCCGATGGCGTTCAAGATGCCCGGCGACCGTGTGCAGCCGGTGGGTTTTGCCGAAGAAGAAGCGTTGATCCCGTATCCGCTGAACACCTTCCGTGGCTATCGTTACTTGCAGGAATACTTCGCCTTCCAGGACAAATTCCTCTTCGTTGATATCAACGGTCTGGACCTGCTCAAAGCATTGCCGGAAGACACGCTCAAGCAGATGCGCGGCCTCGAATTGCGCTTCGACATTCGCAAGAGCGGCATCATGCGTATGCGTCCGACGCTGGACAACGTGAAGCTCTACTGCACGCCTATCGTCAACCTGTTCAAGCACGACGCCTTGCCGATCCGCCTCGACGGCAAGCAAGACGAATACCTGCTGCTGCCCGCCGAATTCGATCTGCAAAATTGCGGCGTGTTCTCGGTGGAAACCGTGACCGGCTGGAAGCCCGGCGGCCTCGGTTATCAGGAGTACGTGCCGTTCGAATCCTTCGAGCACGACCCGAGTTTCGACGTGCCCAACAGCCGTCCGCATTACAGCATTCGCCAGCGTTCCTCATTGCTGCACGACGGCCTCGACACCTACCTGAGCTTCGGCATCCGCCACACCGAAGCCCATGAAACCCTGTCGATCGAGCTGATGTGCACCAACCAGAACCTGCCGCGCAAGCTCAAGCTCGGCGACATCTGCATGGCCTGCGAAGAGACGCCAGAGTTTTTGAGCTTCCGCAACATCACCCCGGCCACGTCGAGTTTCGCGCCGCCGCTGAACCGCGACTTCCTCTGGAAGTTGATCAGCAACATGTCGCTTAACTATTTGTCCCTTGCCGACGTCAATGCGTTGAAGGTGATTCTCGAAACCTACGATTTGCCGCGCTACTACGACCAACACGCGGAAAAGGTCAGCAAGCGCCTGCTCGGCGGGCTCAAGTCGATCAAGCACCACCACGTCGACCGGTTGCACCGAGGGTTGCCGGTTCGCGGGTTGCGCACCGAGCTGACCATCGACCCGGAAGGGTATATCGGCGAGGGCGACTTGTTCGTTTTCGCTTCGGTTCTCAACGAGTTTTTCGCGCTTTACGCCAGTCTCAATTCGTACCACGAGCTGCGGGTAAAAAGCACACAGGGAGAGGTGTACCAATGGACACCACGTATGGGCCTGCAGCCGCTTCTTTAAGCGGACTGACCCGAGGAATACGCGAGTACTCGCTGTTTCAGGCCGTGCTGCTGGTGATTGACCGGCTGCGCGAGGCCCACCCGCACCTGAGCGAAGACGACCTGTACGACCAGCTGGAATTCCAGGCCAACCCGAGCCTGGGTTTCCCTGGTAGCGACGTTGATCGCGTGGAGTTTTTCCAAGAGCACGGGCACATGCGTGCGCGCCTGCGGTTCAACCTGATCGGCCTGGTCGGCTCCGGTTCGCCGCTGCCGGCGTTCTACGGCGAACAGGCGTTGGGCGACAGCGAAGACGGCAACCCGACCCGCAATTTTCTCGACCTGTTTCACCATCGCCTGCAACGGCTGATGCTGCCGATCTGGCGCAAATACCGCTACCGCGCAAGCTTCCAGAGCGGCGCGCTCGACCCGTTCTCGGCGCAGCTGTTTGCCTTGATCGGCCTTGGCGGCGAAGAGATCCGCAAGGCCCAGGAACTGAACTGGAAACGCCTGCTGCCGTACCTCGGTTTGCTCAGTTTGCGGGCGCACTCGGCGGCGCTGATCGAAGCGGTGCTGCGTTACTACTTCAAGCACGCCGAACTGACCATCGAGCAATGCATCGAGCGCCGGGTGGAAATTCTCGACGAGCAGCGCAACCGTCTGGGCCGCGCCAACAGCCTGCTCGGCGAAGACCTGGTGCTGGGCGAACACGTGCGCGACCGCAGCGGCAAATTCCGTATTCACATCCGCGAACTCGACTGGCAACGCTTTCACGAATTCCTGCCGATCGGTTTCGGCTACCAGCCGTTGTGCGCGCTGGTGCGGTTCACCCTGCGTGACCCGCTCGACTACGACATTCGCCTGGTGTTGCGCCAGGAAGAAATCCGCGAACTGCGCATCGGTGAGCAGAACGCCTGTCGCCTGGGATGGACCAGTTGGCTGGGCCGCGAAAAAGCGGACGGCGTGGTGACCCTGGGCAGCAAAATTCATTAAGGACAGATGACCAATGATCAACGTAGACCTGCAACAACTTATCCAGGCGCTGGACGCCGAAACCCGTCGTGATCTGGAAAGTTCTGCCGAGCGTTGCGTCGCCCGTGGCGGCAGCAAGATCCTCGTCGAAGACTTGCTGCTGGGCCTGCTGGAGCGCCCGCAAGGCCTGCTCGCACGCGCGCTGCAAGACGCCGAAGTGGATGCCGGCGAGCTGAGCGCCGCGCTGCAATCGCGGGTCGAGCACAGCGCCTCGCGCAACCCGGTGTTCGCCCCGGAACTGGTGCAGTGGCTGCAAGACGCGTTGCTGGTGGCCAACCTTGAACTGGGCCAGAGCCAGGTCGAGCAAGCCGCGTTGATCCTCGCGCTGCTGCGCAACCCGATGCGCTACGCCGGCAGCCGTTACCAGTCGTTGCTGGCCAAGCTGAACATCGAGCGCCTGAAAGAATTTGCCCTGTCGCAGAAAGAGCAACCGGCCACCGGTAAGCCCGCCGTGCCGGGCGAATCGCTGCTGCAGCGCTTCACCCACAACCTGACCCAACAGGCCCGCGACGGCAAACTCGACCCGGTGCTGTGCCGCGATGGCGCGATCCGGCAGATGGTCGACATCCTCGCCCGTCGCCGCAAGAACAACCCGATTGTGGTCGGTGAAGCTGGTGTTGGTAAAACCGCGATTGTCGAAGGTTTGGCCTCGCGCATCGCTGCTGGCGAAGTGCCGCAAGTGTTGAAAGGCGTCGAGCTGCTGTCGCTGGACATGGGCCTGTTGCAGGCCGGCGCCAGCGTCAAAGGTGAATTCGAGCGTCGCCTCAAAGGCGTGATCGACGAAGTCAAAGCCTCGCCGAAACCGATCATCCTGTTCATCGACGAAGCCCACACGTTGATCGGCGCGGGCGGCAATGCCGGCGGTTCCGATGCGGCCAACTTGCTCAAACCAGCCTTGGCCCGTGGCGAGTTGCGCACCATCGCCGCCACCACGTGGGCGGAGTACAAGAAGTACTTCGAAAAAGACCCGGCGCTGGCCCGTCGTTTCCAGCCGGTACAACTGCACGAACCGACCGTCAGCGAAGCGGTGACCATCCTCCGTGGTTTGGCTCAGGTGTACGAGAAGAGCCACGGCATCTACCTGCGCGACGACGCGGTGGTGGCGGCGGCTGAGTTGTCCGCCCGTTACCTCGCCGGCCGTCAGCTGCCGGACAAAGCCGTCGATGTGCTCGACACCGCGTGCGCTCGCGTTCGCATCAGCCTCGCGGCCGCCCCGGAAAGCCTTGAACGTCTGCGTGGCGAACTGGCTGAAGGTGGTCGTCAGCGTCAGGCGCTGCGTCGTGATGCTGAAGCCGGTTTGTTGATTGATCACGAAGCGTTGGATGCTTTGGAAGATCGTCTGGCCGCCGCCGAAGACGAAATGGTCGCCCTCGAAACGCTGTGGACCGAGCAGAAAGAACTGGCCGAGCGCTTGTTGGATCTGCGTCAGCAACTGGCCAAGGCTCGCGAGGCTGCTGCCGTCGAGCCGACCGTCACGGTTGAGGAAGACGCCGAAGGCACCGTGATCGAAACCCTCGAAACGGTGAATGACGTCGCGTCCCTCGAAACCGCGCTCAACGAAACTCACAAAGCCCTGACCGATGCTCAGGTCAAAGAACGCCTGGTCAGTTTCGAAGTCTGCCCGCGTCTGGTCGCCGAAGTCATCAGCGCCTGGACCGGCGTGCCGCTGGCGCAACTGGCCCGCGAACACAACGCCAAGGTCGCCAGTTTCGCCACCGACCTGCGCACGCGCATCCGTGGTCAGGAACAAGCCGTGCACGCACTGGACCGCTCGATGCGCGCCACCGCTGCCGGCCTGAACAAACCGGATGCACCGGTGGGCGTGTTCCTGCTGGTGGGCCCGAGCGGCGTCGGCAAGACCGAAACCGCGCTGGCCCTCGCCGATTTGCTGTACGGCGGTGATCGTTTCATCACCACCATCAACATGTCCGAGTTCCAGGAGAAGCACACCGTGTCGCGCCTGATCGGTGCACCGCCGGGCTACGTCGGCTACGGCGAGGGCGGCATGCTCACCGAAGCCGTGCGGCAGAAGCCGTACTCCGTTGTGTTGCTCGATGAGGTCGAAAAGGCTGACCCGGACGTGCTCAACTTGTTCTACCAAATCTTCGACAAAGGCGTGGCCAACGACGGCGAAGGCCGCGAGATCGACTTCCGTAACACGCTGATCCTCATGACCTCGAACCTGGGCAGCGACCGCATCAGCGACCTTTGCGAAAACGGTGCACGGCCAACTGCCGAAGTGCTCGAAGAAACCATTCGCCCGGTGCTCAGCAAGCACTTCAAACCGGCGCTGCTGGCGCGGATGCGTGTGGTGCCTTACTACCCGGTCGGCGGCCCGGTGCTGCGTGAGCTGATCGAAATCAAACTCGGTCGTCTGGGCGAGCGCCTGAACCGTCGTCAGCTGGATTTCACCTACTCGCAAGACCTCGTCGATCACCTGGCCGAGCGCTGCACCCAAAGCGACAGCGGCGCGCGTCTGATCGACCACTTGCTGGACCTGCACGTACTGCCGCTGGTGGCCGACCGCTTGCTCGACGCGATGGCAACCGGTGAAAGCCTCAAGCGCGTCCACGCGACGCTCGACGGCGGCGCCAGCGTGACCTGCGAGTTCGCCTGAGGTGGGTGTGATGTTCACTCAAGTGCCGCAGCCGCTGGTGTATGCCGAAGCGTTGCTGGCGCAGTTCGCCAGCCTGTCGCGTGCGGCGGACGGCGCTGCGCTGCTGGGTGACTTCGTGCGCGGCGTGGCGGAACTCAGCGGCTGCGAATTGACACAGCTGTACCTGCTGGACGCGACCCACACGTGCCTGGGGATGAACGCCGAGTGCCTGAACGGCATTCTGCAGCCGCGCGAATCGGCGAGCCTGCCGGCGGATTACAACGGTGAACAACTGCTGCAATTCGCCCTGTGCCAGAACCGCGTGGTGAGCCTCGGCGAGCTGAGCGGCAGCCTGCACGAAACCAGCTTCCTGCCGCCGCAGGCCACGCCGTGGCAGTCGCTGCTGTGCGTGCCGCTGGTCAATCAGCAGAAGGCGGTCGAAGGTTTGCTGCTGTGCGCCAGCCGCCGGCACATCGACTTGCAAGGCTTTGCCGATTCCCTCGGGCAACTGGGGTCGTTTGTGCTCGGCCAACTGCATCTGCTGCAACGTCTGCGTCAGCCGGTCGGTGATGCACGGCCATTGAAGGCCAGCGTCCCGAGTGCCAGTGGTTACGGCTTGATCGGCAAGAGCAAGGCCATGCGCGAAACCTATTCGCTGATCAGCAAAGTCCTGCACAGCCCGTACACCGTGCTGCTGCGCGGCGAGACCGGCACCGGCAAGGAAGTGGTCGCACGCGCCATTCATGATTGCGGCCCGCGCCGTTCCCAGGCGTTCATCGTGCAGAACTGCGCGGCGTTCCCCGAGAACCTGCTGGAAAGCGAACTGTTCGGCTACCGCAAAGGCGCCTTCACCGGCGCGGACCGCGACCGCGCCGGGCTGTTCGACGCGGCCAACGGCGGCACCTTGTTGCTCGATGAAATCGGCGACATGCCGCTGTCGCTGCAAGCCAAGTTGCTGCGCGTGTTGCAGGAGGGCGAGATCCGCCCGTTGGGTTCCAACGACACCCACAAGATCGACGTGCGCATCATCGCCGCGACGCACCGGGATTTGTCGGTGCTGGTCAGCGAAGGCAAATTCCGCGAGGACTTGTACTACCGCCTCGCGCAATTCCCGATTGAGTTGCCGGCCCTGCGTCAGCGCGAAGGCGACATCCTCGACCTGGCCCGGCACTTCGCCGACAAGGCCTGCTCGTTCTTGCAGCGCGATGCGGTGCGTTGGTCCGATGCGGCGCTGGATCACCTGTCCGGTTATGCGTTCCCCGGCAACGTGCGCGAACTCAAAGGCCTGGTCGAGCGCGCGGTGTTGCTGTGCGAGGGCGGCGAGTTGCTGGCCGAGCATTTCTCCCTGCGCATGGAAGCCGTGCCGGAAGACAACAGCCTGAACCTGCGCGAACGCCTGGAGCAGGTCGAACGCAGCCTGCTGCTCGATTGCCTGCGCAAAAACGACGGCAACCAGACCCTCGCCGCCCGCGAACTCGGGCTGCCGCGTCGCACGCTGCTGTACCGCCTCGGGCGTCTGAACATCAATCTCGGTGACTTCGATGGTTAGGCAAATGACCGTCGATTTCACCTCATTCGCTTCTGATAGCGCCGCCCGAACGGGCCGGCGCTTTGTGCTTTGTCTACCCCTGGAGACCCTCTGATGTCTGTTCGTCACTGGCAAGCCGTCCTGCTGACCCTCGTCGTTCTATGCGGCCTTGGCGGCTGCAGCGGCAATTACAAATTCAACGACAACACCTATCGCCCATTGGGTGATCCGCAGGCGGTCAATCGCGGCAAGTGACCGCAAGGAGTATCACCATGGAATTGGTTTTCGAAATGCTGAACACCAAGCAGTTCGTGCCCACGGAGCTGTGCCAGAAGACCTTCAAGCAGGCCGGCGGCGTGATTGGCCGGGGCGAGGATTGCGACTGGATCATCCCGGACCGCAAGCGTCATCTGTCCAATCACCATGTGGACATCAGCTTTCGCGAAGGGACGTTCTTCCTGACCGACACCAGCAGCAACGGTGTCCAGGATGGCGGCAGCGGCGCACGCCTGCGCAAGGGCGAACCGATGCGCATCGAGCATGGCAGCACCTACGTGCTGGGTGATTTCGAGATCCGTGCGCGGCTGGTGCGCGACCCGGCGACCTTCGACGTCGAAGTCGGTCGCCCACAAGCAGCGGGCAGCATCATCCCGGATGACGCGTTCCTTGACCTCGATCCGCTGAACGCCCTTGATCAGCAAGAGCGCGTGTACTCGGAAATCGAAGAGTTGATCACCCCGAGCACCACCATCGAGGACACCCGTCAGCGCGCCGACTATGCGCGCATCGACATGGAAAGCCTGATGGTGCCGGAGTTGATCAACGCCCCCGCCGATCCTGCGCCAAGCCCTGTCGCAAAAGCGCCTGAGCGCCAGAGCGAAGGTTTCTGGGAGCACTTCGGTGCAGCGCTGGGCGTGGACCTCAAAGGCCTCGACCACGACGCCCGCGAAGCCCTGGCGCTGAACGCGGCACGCCTGCTCAAGCAAAGCGTCGGCGGTTTGCAGCAGAGCCTGCGCACCCGCAGCGAACTGAAAAACGAACTGCGTCTGGCCCAGACCACCGTGCAAGGCACGAACAAGAACCCGCTGAAATTCGCCGTCGATGCCGGTGAAGCGCTGGGCATTTTGTTGCAGCCGAACAAGCCGGGCCAATTGCCGGCCGAGCAGTCGATCTCCCGTGCGTTCCGCGATTTGCAGGCGCATCAGGTGGCCTTGCTGACCGCCAGCCGCGCCGCCGTTCGCGGCACCCTGGAACACTTCTCGCCGCAGCAGTTGACCCTGCGTTTCGAGCGCGACAACAAGCCGTTGCTGGCCACCTCCGGCAGCCGCTGGAGAGCGTACGGTCGTTATCACCAGGCCCTGCGTCAGGACGATGACTGGAGCGAGCGCCTGCTGGCCCGTGACTTCGCTCAAGCCTACGAAGAACAGATCCGCCTGATTTCCACCCTTCACACCGACCACCAAGGATGATGCGCATGTCTCGCTGCTCGACCGCTTTTTTCAAGATGCTGACTGCGTTCGCGGTGCTGGTGCTGCTGGCCGGTTGTTCGTCGCTGTCGCCGTATTCCAAAGTGACAAAGGTCAACCTGAAGCTCACCGGCAGCGATCAGCTGAACCCGGACCTCAACGGGCGTCCGTCACCGATTGTCGTGCGTCTGTTCGAGCTCAAGCACCCGGTGACGTTCGAGAACGCCGACTTCTTCAGCCTGTACGAGCGCGCCAAGGAATCCCTGGCCCCAGACCTGGTAGCTAGCGAAGAACTCGAACTGCGCCCGGGTGAAACCATTGAGCTGAAACTCAGTGTGGAGGAGGGCAGCCGTTACGTCGGGATCCTCGCGGCCTACCGCGACCTGCCGGAAACCAAATGGCGCTACACGGTGCAAGTCACCCCGCTGGAAGTCACCGAGGCTGACCTGACCCTCGACCAGGCCGGTATTCGCAACAGCAACGAAAAGCTCGCCAAGGCGGATGACTGATCATGAATTCCCATAAAGTCATTTGGCAGGAAGGCATGCTGCTGCGTCCGCAGCACTTCCAGCACAACGATCGCTACTACGACCACCAGATGAAAACCCGCACCCAGTTGCTGGGCAGTTACACCTGGGGTTTCCTCAATCTCGACATCGATTTGCAGTTCCTCAACATGGGCAAACTGGTGATCAGCCAGGCCTCGGGGATTCTGCCGGACGGCAGCCTGTTCGAACTCGGCGGCAACACCGAGCCACTGGCGCTGGACGTGCCGCCGAACACCGGCAACACGCCGATTTACCTGGCGCTGCCGCTGGTCACCGGTAACCACATCGAGTCGCGCCGCCCGGAGCAATCCGACGTGCTGGCGCGCTACACCGCGTACGAAGCGGAAGTGGCCGACTCCAACGCCGGCGACGATTCCGCCAGCCAGGTCAGCTGCGGTCGCCCGGACTTCAAACTGTTGCTCGGCGAGCAGCAGAGCGATCAGGCCTACGTGAAGCTGAAGATCTGCGACGTGCTCGACACCACGCCCGATGGTGTGATCAGCCTCGATCCGGATTTCGTGCCGACCTACATTCAGGCGCATTCCTCCAGCTATTTGCTGTCGTGCCTGAAAGAAGTGATCAGCATGCTCGGTCACCGGGGTGACACCATCGCCGAGCGCATCCGCTCCAACGGCAAGGTCGGTGGCGCGGAAGTCGGTGACTTCATGATGCTGCAACTGATCAACCGCACCGAGCTGCTGCTGCGTCACTACCTCGGTCTGGAACAGGTTCACCCGGAAGAGCTGTACCGCACGCTGCTGACCATGCTCGGTGATCTGGCGACCTTCTCCAGCGACAGCAAACGCCCGCGTCTGGACAGCCGTTACCAGCACAGCGACCAGGGCGCGAGCTTCCGCAAACTGATGGAAGCGATCCGTCAGGTGCTGTCGATGGTGCTCGAACAGCACGCCATCGAACTGGTCCTGCAAGCGCGTCAGTACGGGATCATCGTCTCGCCGTTGCACGACCACAAACTGCTGGGCTCGGCGTCGTTCGTGCTCGCGGCCAGTGCCAACTGCGATTCCGAAGAACTGCGCCACCGCTTGCCGGCGCACCTCAAGGTCGGCCCGGTGGAGCGCATCCGCCAACTGGTCAACCTGCACCTGCCGGGCATCAAGGTCAAACCGTTGCCGGTGGCCCCACGGCAGATCGCGTTCCACTCCAACAAAACCTATTTCATCCTCGAACTCAGTTCCGAAGACCTGGCACAACTGGAGCGCTCTGGCGGCTTCGCGTTCCACGTGTCCGGCGAATTCGCCGAGCTTGAATTGAAATTCTGGGCCATCAGGAACTGACCGACATGATCAAGGACATGGAACACCATCAGGACGATAAAACCGTCTTGCTCGACCGCCAGGGCCACGGCCCGGCGCAAAGTCCGCTGACCGACTTCGCCGCACCGCCGCGTTTCGAACAACTCGAAGAGCGGATGATCTACGCCGCCCGCCTGCGCCCGGCGGAGACCTTCAACATCAGCCTCAATTCGCTGGTGGCCGCCGGTTCCGACCTGTTGTCGGAAGTGGTTCGCCTCAAGCACAGCGATAGCCGCGAAGACATGTACGCGCTCAACGAGCGCCTGACCGCCGGGCTGAAACTGTTTGAAGTGCGCGCGCTGCACAACGGCGCCGAAAGCAGCCAGGTGATGGCTGCGCGTTACGTGCTCTGCACCGTGGTCGATGAAGCCGTCGTGACCACGCCGTGGGGCAACGAAAGCGAGTGGTCGCAGATGAGCCTGCTCAGCAGCTTCCACAACGAAACCTTCGGTGGCGAGAAGTTCTTCCAGCTGCTGGATCGCCTGTCGAAAAACCCGGTCAAGCACCTGCCGATGCTGGAGCTGATGTACCTGTGCCTGTCCCTCGGTTTCGAAGGCAAGTACCGCGTGCAAGCGCGCGGCATGCTCGAACTCGAAGGCATCCGCGACGCCTTGTACCGGCAGATTCGTCAGCTGCGCGGCGACGTGCCGCGTGAACTGTCGCCGCATTGGGAAGGCTTGAACGACCAGCGTCGCAGCCTGGTGCGCATCGTGCCGGCGTGGATGGTGGTGCTGTTCACCGTGGTCTGCCTGGTGGTGATGTATTCGGGGTTCGCCTGGGTCTTGGGCGAGCAGCGCGACACCGTTCTGCAACCTTATCAGCCGCTGGATTCCGCCGCGGCCCAGCCGCTGTCGCAGCCGTAAACAGGGACGTGTGATGAAAAAGTTTTTCAAGAAAGTCGGCGCGTTCGTGCGCCAGACCTGGGTCTGGACCTTGCTGCTGGTGCTGTTCGTCGCGCTGCTGGTCTGGTTTGTCGGGCCGCTGTTGGCCGTCGATGACTACAAGTTCTGGGAAGGCTCGACCTCCCGCCTGCTGACCATCAGTGTGCTGTTCCTGATCTGGGGCCTGACCATGGTCTTCGTCAGCTGGCGTGCCGGTGTGCGCAAGAAAGCGGTCGAAGAGACTGAGGATGGACAGGATCGTATCCGCCGTGAAGAGTTGATCGACGAAGAGCAGAAGGAGTTGAAGGAGCGTTTCAAGGACGCCCTGAAAACCCTGAAGACCTCGAGCCTCTATCGCGGCCGCAGCGAACGCTGGCGCAGTGATTTGCCGTGGTACTTGCTGATCGGCCCGCAGGGCAGCGGCAAGACCAGCCTGCTGGACTTCTCGGGCCTTGAGTTTCCGATCAACAAGATCGACCGCAAACTGACCCGCGATACCCTTGGCACCCGGCATTGCGACTGGTACTTCGCCGACCACGGTGTGCTGATCGACACCGCCGGACGTTACCTGACCCAGGCGGATGCCGAAGTCGATGGCAGCGCCTGGAGCACTTTGCTCGACCTGCTGCGCAAGCGTCGTCGCAACCGTCCGTTGAACGGCGTGCTGGTGACCATTCCCGTTGAATTGCTGCTGGGCGCTAACGAGCAGGATCTGGAGACGCTGGCGCGTCAGGTGCGTGCGCGCCTGCAAGACGTGCATCAGAAACTGCACGTCGATGTGCCGATCTATCTGGTCCTCAGCAAGGCTGACCAGTTGCTCGGTTTCGACGAGTTCTTCGACCAGCTGACCCGCGAAGAAAGCGATCAGGTGCTCGGCACCAGCTTCCGCAAAGAGCAGAGGGGCACCGACGTCACTGTGCTGCGCGCCGAGTTCGAAGAGCTGCTGCGTCGCCTGAACAGCCAGGTGATCATGCGCATGCACCAGGAGCGCGACACCCAGCGCCGTGGCCGCATCCTCGATTTCCCGCATCAACTGGGGCAGATCGGCGAGCGCCTGTGCCTGTTCGTCGACATGGCTTTTACCGGCAACCGTTACCAGCGTGTCAGCCAGTTGCGCGGTTTCTACCTGACCAGCGCACCGCACCTGACCCAGGAAATGGACCAGACCACCGCCGGCATCGGCGCCAATCTGGGGATCAATTCCGGCGTATTGCCGACCCTGCGCAGCGGCCGTTCGCGGTTCATTCACCATTTGCTCAGCCGGGTGATTTTCCCTGAGGCCGATCTAGCCGGTCTGGACAAGCGCGAACGCAGCCGCATCCATTGGGGCCAGCGTGCGTTGTACGTCGGTGCGTTGGCGGCGTTGGGCCTGTTCGGCCTGCTGTGGGCGAGCGGTTTCTCGGCCAACTATGAGCGCCTGGAAAACCTGCGCAACCTGGCACAAACCTGGACGCAACAGCGCTCGGCCCTGACCGCACGTGATGATTCTATGGCGGTACTGAAGACCCTCGACACCAGCTACGCAGCGACACAGGTGTTCCCGAAAAAGGGCGACGTGGGTTACCACGAGCGTGGCGGCCTGTATCAGGGCGAAGACGTCAACCCGGTGGTCAAGGCGGCTTACGAGCGCGAGCTCGAAAAGCAATTGCTGCCGAAGGTCGCGACCCTGCTGGAAGGGCAGATCCGCGCCAACATGAAGGACCGCGAACGCCTGCTCAACAGCTTGCGCGCGTACCTGATGCTAAACATGAAAGATCGCCGCGATGCGGTGTGGCTCAAGGACTGGGTCGCGACTGACTGGTCCCTGCGTTACGCCGGCAACACTGCGGTGCAGAACGGCCTGAACACGCACTTCGAGCGCTTGCTCAAGCTTCCGTTTATCTACCCGCTGAACGATCAACTGGTGGCTCAGGCGCGTCAGGTATTGCGCAGCGAGTCGCTGGCCAACGTGGTTTACCGGATGCTGCGCGAGCAGGCCCGAGACCTGCCGGAATACCGTTTGAGCCAACACCTGGGCCCGCAGGGTGCGCTGTTTGTCGGCACCGATTACGTGATCCCGGGCTTCTACACCCAGCAGGGTTATCAGCAGTATTTCTCGGTGCAGGGCAGTGCGCTGGTCACCGACATCCTGCGTGACAACTGGGTGCTGGGCGAAGGTTCGGGCATCAGCGGCATGGACTTGCGTCGCCTGATGGTCGAACTGGAGCAGCTGTACTTTCGCGACTACGCCAACTTCTGGAGCGAAGCCGTGGGCCAGGTTGCACTGCCTCCGATCAGCGATTTCAGTGAGGGCGCCGAGCAACTGGCGGGCCTGACCTCGGCCAACTCGCCGGTGCTGCAACTGCTGGTGGAAGTGCGCGAAAACACCCGGTTCCCGGCAGAAGCCGAAGCGGTCGATCAAGCGGCTGATGCCGCTGCCGCACTGGGCGAGCAGAAAGGCAAATTGGGCAAGCTGGGCAAACTGGCGTCTGCCGCCGCGGACAAAGCCTCGGACATGGCCGCGATCAAAAACCTGCCGGACACCGCGAAGAAATCCCTGCAACGCCGCTTCGAACCGCTGCACCGTTTGCTGGATGACAACAACGGCCCGGCCGCTGATTTGACCCCGGCGCTGACGGCGCTCAACGACCTGCAAATGCAACTGTCGAGCCTTGCGCGCGCCAGTGCGCCGGAGCAGGCCGCGTTCGAAATGGCCAAGACCCGCATGAGCGGCCAGCGTGATGCGCTGAGCAACCTGCGCAATGCCTCGAATCGTCTGCCGCGCCCGGTCAGCGTGTGGTTCAACGTGCTGGCCGAAGACACCTGGCGTCTGGTGCTCAACGATTCCTACCAGTACCTGAACCAGCGTTATCAAAGCGAGCTGTACAGCTTCTACGGCAAGGCGATCAACAAGCGCTACCCGTTCAGCGCCCACAGCACCAGCGACGTGGCGATCAGCGACTTCCGCGAGTTCTTCAAGGCGCAGGGCATTGCCGATCGCTTCTTCGATACCTACATGCGTCCGTTCGTGAGTGGCGATCCGGGCAACTACCGTCTGCGCAGCATTGACGGTCACAGCATGCCGATCTCCAAGGTCTACCTCGACCAGATGGCTGCGGCCCAAGTGATCCGCCAGAGCTTCTTCTCGATCAACCCGGCCGAACCACAAGTGCAGTTCAAACTGGAGCCGTACACCCTCGACCCGGCCGTCAGCCGTTCCGAGTTCAAGTTCGGCGACAAGACCATCGAATACCGTCACGGCCCGATTGTGCCGGTGTCGTTCAAATGGCCGACCGATGCTGAAGACGGGCGCACCAGCCTGGTGATGGACAAGATGGCGGGCCGCCCGATCGGCATCGAGAAGAACTCCGGCCCGTGGTCGCTGTTCCGTCTGTTCGACCTGATGCAGACCGAGTACCTCAGCGGTCGTGACGTGCTGGTGCTGAAGGCGGACGTCGGTGGCCTGCGCGCCAACTACTTGCTGACCAGCCAGCGCACGCCGAACCCGTTCGACATGGGCGTGTTGCGCACCTTCCGTATGCCGGTGCAGCTCTGATGCTGGTTGCCAGTGCCTGGCGCAGCGCTGCGCGCACCGATGCCGGCAAGGTTCGGGCGCGCAACGAAGATGCTTTCCTCGACAGTCCGCAGCAGGGGCTGTGGGTGGTCGCGGACGGCATGGGCGGTCATCAGGGCGGCGACGTTGCCAGCCAGTTGATCGTCGCCAGCCTGGCGGAATTGCCGGCGCAGGATGACTTCGACGAACGACTCAAAGGCATTCGCCAGTGCCTGCACTGGCTGAACCGCCGCTTGGGTCAGGAGTTGACCGTCACCGCCGGGCGCCACGACAGCATCATGGGCAGCACCGTCGTGGCGCTGCTGGTGGAAGGCAATCGCGCGGCCTGCATCTGGGCTGGCGACAGCCGTTGCTACCTGTGGCGCGGCCAGCGTTTGTATCAGCTGTCCAAGGACCATTCGCTGCAACAGCAACTCATCGACGAGCAACAGATGAGCGTCGAAGACGCCAGCGCGCATCCCGCCGCGCATGCCTTGACCCGTGCGGTCGGGGCGGCCGAGCAACTGACGCTGGACGTGCTCGAACTCGAGGTTTACCCCGGCGATGCGTTTCTGTTGTGCAGCGATGGTTTGTACAACGGGCTGAGCAGCGATGCCTTGGGTAGCGCCCTGAGCCTGACCGCGCCGCATGTCGCGCTTGAGCGTCTGTTTGACGGCGCGCTGCGTGGTTCGGCCCGGGACAACCTGACTGCCGTGGTGATCCGCCAATGACCCAACTCATGCCGCCGCTCGACGACCTGCTGATGAGCGAAGAGCAAGCCAATAACCTGACTTACTTTGCGTTTGCCAAGTCGCATCAAGCTGAGCCCGCGTTGGCGCCGACACGGGCCAGCGTCGGTGAACTGCCGGACGTGCTGGCAGGGCGTTACCGCATCGAGCGCCTGCTCGGTGCCGGCGGCATGGGCGCGGTTTACCGTGCACGGGACTTGCTGAGCGAACAGTTCGGCGATCCCGACCCTTACATCGCGCTGAAAATCCTCAGCGAAGAATTTGCCGAATCGCCGGACGCCAGCGCCTTGCTCTACAGCGAGTTCGCACTGACCCGACGCCTGCGCCATAACAATGTGTTGCGACCGCACACCTTTGAAGTGGACACCGATTGCCAGCGTGCCTTCATCACCATGGAACTCATGCGTGGGCTGACCCTGGACAAACTGCTCTGCGAACGGCCACTCGGCCTGCCGTGGAACGAACTGCGCGACATCGCGCTGCCGCTGCTCGACGCACTGGCCTACGCCCACGCGCGCGGCGTGCTGCACGGCGACATGAAGCCAAGCAACGTGATGCTCAGCGAAGAAGGCGTGCGCCTGTTCGACTTCGGTCTGGGCCAGGCCGAGGAGGGCATCCTCCCAGGCCTGCCACACCTGAGCCGCGACCGCTTCAACGCCTGGACCCCAGGCTACGCCGCACCGGAACTGCTCGAAGGCCAGCCGCTGTCCGCCAGCGCCGACGTCTACGGCGTGGCCTGCGTGCTTTACGAATTGGCGGGCGGCAAACACCCGTTCCGCCGCTTGCCCTCGACCCAGGCCCGTGACGAACACCTGGAGCGCGAACTGCACGCCCCGAAAAATCTACCGAAACACTGCTGGCCAGCCCTGCGAACGGCGCTGGCATTCGATGCGGCCGATCGAACGATCACCGCCGCACAACTGCGTGACGCCATGGGCGCCACTTTGTCTTTGCTGCAACGTCTGCGACTTCGGGCGTAACGGATGACTACCGAACAGGGAGCAAGCAATGTTCAACCCAGCTAACGAAACGCACTTCAGCCTGACTGTCGAAGACTACGTCGGCGACCTGCAAGTGCTGTCGTTCACCGGCACCGAAGGCATCAGCCAGCCATATCGCTTCGACCTGGAACTGGTCAGCGAAAACCCCGATCTGGACCTGGAAAAACTCCTGCACAAACAGGCATTCCTGGCGTTCGATCCACAGGGCAGCGGCATCCACGGCCAGATCTACCGCGTCGCCCAAGGTGATGCCGGCAAGCGCCTGACCCGCTACAAAGTCTCCCTGGTGCCGCACCTGCAATACCTGCATCACCGCACCAACCAGCGCATCTACCAGCAGATGTCCGCGCCAAAAATCATCGCGCTGATCCTCGAAGAACACGGTATCAAGGGCAACGCTTACAACTTCCAGCTCAGTCAGCCATGCCCGGACCGCGACTACTGCGTGCAGTACGACGAAACCGACCTGCACTTCGTCCAGCGCCTGTGCGAAGAAGAAGGCATTCACTACCACTTCCAGCACAGCGAAAAAGCTCACTTGCTGGTATTCGGTGACGATCAGACCGTATTCCCCAAACTCGGCCAGCCAACCGCGTACGTGCAAGGCAGTGGCATGGTCGCCGACGAACCGGTGATCAAAGGCTTCAAACTGCGCCTGGAAACCCGCACCAGTCGCACCACCCGCCGCGACTACGATTTCGAAAAACCACGCCTGCAACTCGAAGCGGCCTACAAGCCCGATGTTCAAAGCGACGAACCAGACCTCGAAGACTACGACTACCCCGGCCGCTTCCTCGACCGCGCGCGCGGCAAATTCCTCAGCCAGCGCGTCCTCGAACGCCACCGCGCCGACTACCAGCAAGCCGAAGGCCACGGCGACCAGACCCGCTTGATCAGCGGTCACTTTCTGGAAATGTCCGACCACCCACGCACCGAGTGGAACGACCTCTGGCTGCTCACCGAAATCGTCCACGAAGGCAAACAGCCGCAAGTCCTCGAAGAGTCCGTGACCAGCGACACCACCGACAACAAAGACGACTTCCACCAGGGCTACCGCAACCGCTTCCTCGCCACCCCATGGGCCGTGTTCTACCGCCCGGCACTGCAACACCCAAAACCCCGCGTACTCGGCAGCCAGACCGCCAAAGTCACCGGCCCCGCCGGCGAAGAAATCCACTGCGACCAATACGGCCGCATCAAAGTGCAATTCCACTGGGACCGCGAAGGCCAGGCCGACGACAAAACCAGCTGCTGGATGCGCGTCTCCTCAAGCTGGGCCGGCGACCGCTACGGCGCCATCGTCATCCCGCGCATCGGCATGGAAGTCCTCGTCACCTTCCTGGAAGGCGATCCCGATCAACCGCTGGTGACTGGTTGCCTGTACCACAAGGAAAACCAGGTTCCCTACGAACTGCCGGCGAACAAAACCCGCAGCGTGTTCAAAACCCTCAGCTCACCGGGCGGCGGCGGGTACAACGAACTGCGGATTGAGGACAAAAAAGGGGCGGAGCAGATCTTCATCCACGCCCAGCGGGATTGGGATGAAAACATCGAGCACGACCAGAAGATTCGCGTCGGCAATGAGCGGCATGACACGGTGGTGAAGAACACCTACACCGAGCTGAAGGCTGAAGAGCACCGCACCACGATTGCTGATCGCAAGGTTGAAACGCGGGTGGATGATCACCTGACGGTTGGGCAGAACCAGCATGTGAAGTTGGGGACTGCGCAGCTGACTAGCGTTGGGAAAGAGATTCACCTGAAGGCTGGGGCGAAGATTGTTATCGAGGCCGGGTCGGAACTGACCATTTTGGGCGGTGGGAGCTTTATCAAGCTGGATGGCGGTGGTGTGACGGTTGTTGGGCCGATTGTGAAGATCAATGCCGGTGGTTCGGCGGGCTCGGGGACCGGGATCGGGATTAAACCGCCGGTGCTGCCGGGGGCTGCGGATAAGGATAAGGCGGGGAGTTTGATGGATCCGGCGTTGGGGAATGCTCCGCCTGAGAAAGTTAAACCGAAGGCTTTTTTTGTGTTTTCTGAGTGATCGATATGAATGATGTTTCGAAGAAGACAAATGGCTTCGCTGTAGCAGTTTTCACCGCGTCGCTGCTTAGCCTGTTTCATGGCAGCGTTTATGCGAATGAATGCCCATCCGAGGACTTTGCACAGTTCCTTCCGACGTTTTCTGCGGATGCAGAAACGCAGCAGCGCCTGACTGCCATGACAGTGAAGTTGCTTGTTTTAAAGCCCGCGGGGGAGAGCGGTAATTTTGAGCCGCAAACGACGGGAGTCAACAGCTCCACATTGGCATTTCCACTGATGGAACCCATAGCCACAGCAAAGACAAAAGGAGTCGAAGTCGAAGCGGTCGACGACAGTCACTTCAACGTCGTGGATAAGCGAGCGGGTAACAGCAACATCAAGATCTTGAGTTTTTCTCGTCAGGCATGTTGGGTGCTTGAGGGTGTTGAAGACTGGTCGATCAGTGAGAAAGACCTGATTGTGGCGAGTAAGCCGAGCATGAGCGAGGTGGAGAATTTCTGCTTTCAGCGCGCGGAAGTCTACGGGGGACTGGGGGGGCTGGAGCAATACCGGTTGACGGGCGAATTTTTTGAGGCATCGCTGGAAAACTATCTGTGTGCGGCGGCTTCAGGGGATCCTCAAGCCAGCTTGAATGCTGCCAGTTTGAGTCTTTCGGGGATGGCCCCGCAGTTGGAGACGGAGAAGGTTGAGGCACTTTTTAAAGCGGCTGCGACCACTCTCGCTGATGGGGCTGCCTCACTATCCACGTTTTATTGTTACGGAAACAACCCTGCGGCTGAAGGCCCTTGCCTGCATCCCGAACAATCTGAAAAGGAGCTCATTCGCGCTGCCTCAATGGGCTCTGCGAGCGCAATGAATTACTTGGGTTATTCCTTCGAAGAAGGAAGGCTTGTTACTAAAGATATGTCGAGAGCTCTGGCGTGCTATCGCCTAGCTGCCGACCAGGGTAACGACACCGCCATCAGAAACGTGAAACGTTTGAATACGCAAAACGCTGATGCTACCAAAGCCAGCTATTGCTATTAATTTGCAGGAAGCAGAAATGACCGAACCACTCGATTTAAGAAACCAGTACACCGGCGGTGATTACGTATACCTGATGGGTGGTGATGGCCAGCAAACAAACGCCGCGGGAAAAAAGCTGATCGATTGTTCTCATATGGTGAACCTGTTGCTCACTGGAGCGGGGTACCAAATTCCGTATGAGGAGACGAGAACGATGAATGTCTCCTCCTATTACACGGAGGTGGCTCCAGCAGAGGTCAAGAAGGGCGATATCGCCCTTTGGATCGATATTCTTCCCCTTACCGGAGGCTCCCGTCGTTTGTTTCATACCGGCATCGTCATGGATTTCAACCCGGCTTCTAGCGGCGGCAAAATCTTTGGTGCTCAAACCACGAACGGGCCTTCGGAGGCTTTTTTCGGTAATAACCCTCCGGCGTATTACTGGCCTGTACCGACAAAGTTCTTGAGAGCAAAAGAGCAATATAGGTCGGGTGCGGCACCAGCGGCCGCTCCCGCACCGACACCTGCTCCTGCATCGGCAGGTCCAGCACCTCTTATGAACTTCCAATATCCGTTCCGTAAGGCTGACGGTAAACAGTTCACCGATGCAGAAGATGTGTACAAAGCTCTCGAAAATGAAAAGTCGGGCCATTACCTGTTGGGTAGCAATAAGTTTTGGCATGGAGGCATCCACATCAGCGATGCAAGTGTCCCACAATGTGTCCTGAATGAACCGATACGCTGCATGGCCGATGGCGAAGTCGTTGCTTATCGCCTTAATGAGGATTATCTGGAATCGACCTTCGGAGACAACGAGAAAAAACTGAAGTACTCCAACTCCTTCTGCCTGGTGCGTCACGAATACAAATCCGCGCCGAATGCGGAAGAAGGACCGAACAAGGGCAAGCAAAACAAGCTGAATTTCTACAGCCTTTACATGCACTTGTTGCCTCATGCTCGTTACCCGCTGGCTCCTGAAGAAACGCCCGCCAAGAAAGTCACCATGAAAGTCGGTGACTTCAATGCCTATCCAACGGCGCCCCAGCCCGGTGTCGTCTCGCAGGCCGACGGAAAACTGGTTAATGGCAGTCAAATGGAAATTCTCGAAACGGCCGACAGCGGTGAACTGACTTATGCCAAAGGTAAAATTCTTTCCGGAAGCGTGAAAAAAGGCTCGACCAAAACCCGTGGCGTTGGAGATGCAGTCTGGTTCGCTTACCTGAAAAATGGAGAGCCCTACAAAAACACCGCAAATACTCAAATCTGGAAGGAAGAGTTGCTGCCCGAGCGTCTTCGGCCTAACTATTGGCAGGGCAAGGTTAAAGCGAAGTTGGTGAAGCGCTTGCCGCTATACGACGCGCCTGCGAATCCCACTAATGGACAGCCAGCCGGTAGTCCGAAAGGGACGTTGCAGCTGAACGTTGGCAGCGTCATAGAATTCGACAGTAAAGCGGTGTTAAACCTTTCCGTCGGCAATCAAACGCTGCGCATGGCCGCTTGCACATTAGTGAGTGGTGCGCTTTGGGGGAATGGTGTTGTGCCGCCGATGTTCTGGGCCTGTGTGGAGAACGTACTGCCGAATAAATGCGTAAGTTGGGAGACCGTCACGCCCAGTGAGTTCGATAGTGTTGTAGCCACCAGCACTGGCATCAAGGCGGGAGATCCGATTGGATACCTGGGGCAGACGGAAAGTCTCACTAGCGAGCAAGGCGCGTCGGACAGTAAGTTTCAGGTTCACGTCGAAATATTCACCGCCGAGTCGGAAGTGAAAGATTTCCTCAAAAACCTCGCTGGCCTTAAAACAGGTAAGCAGTACCTTGAATTGCCGACCGGAACAGAGCTCAAGAAAGTAGCCCCGGCGACCGGCACGACGCCGCTAAAGCTCGACCACGCCGTCGACCTCAGCAAGGCCCCGGTGATAAAGGTCGGCACGGAAGACTGGTACAACGTAAGCGTCACCGACAACGGTCAACCGGTCAGCGGCCTGGTAAATAAAGCAGACGCGAACATCATCACCCAGCATGATTGGAAAAAACTCGGATTCCAGATTGTTGAAGAAACAAACGCAACGGCGGATGGTTTCCTTGATCCCGAAGACATGCCGCAGTTCTTCAAAGACTTGTTCGCCAAAATTGACACAAACCACGACGGCCAAGTCGATTCAGCTGAGCTCGCGAATGCGTTAAAAAATGCTGAAACACGTTCACGGTGGTCGAAGCTAATCGCTCATCATCCGACCGAGTGGAAGGACAAAGCGGACTCTGCAAAGTGGAGCAAGTTGGATCAGCTATTGGAAACCTCCCCGAAGACGTTGAAGCATGAAAAAGAGCGGATCAGCAAGTATGTTTTTTGGGATGAGCTTTCCGGGAAAGCGGCCATCGAATCTGGTTTGATTTATCACTTTCATCCAATAGGTTTTATCGCAAACTCCCTTGCCGTGGATGATGACAATGATTTGAGGTGGCTGAAGGTCGATAAAGGTCAGTTGACATTTGACGTGGAAGGGAATGATCTGGAAGACCCGGCGAACCCATTGCATATGTATTTCAGTCGGAAGGTCCATTGGCCTGGGGGCGTTTCTGGAGTTACGATCGGGAGAGGTTACGACCTTGGCCAGAGACCTAATCCCGAAAGTGATCTTGCTGCTGTAGGGATTAAAGAACCATTGCTGGGTTGGCTATTGGGGGCAAAAGGTTTAAGTGGGAGTGCCGCAAGAAATTATCTACAGAGCGCGAGCCCAGAAATCAGAAAAATATTCATAACCCGGAAACAGCAGCATCAACTGTTCGTGCCAATTTATGAATTCATGAAAAGTGAAGTTGTGAGGATATCGGATAAGACCGATGCTATTAATCTTTACGGTCGTTTGAATTGGGATTCTACAAGTCCTAAAATTCAGGATATGGCCATCGACTTAATTTATCGAGGTGACTACACAGGGGATTCCAGGGCCCTTATTCAAAGACATATGACAGACAATAATTTGTCTGCATTTTCAGATGTAATAGGCGATCGTTCGAAATGGGGCAATGTGCCTGAAGATCGATTCAATAGACGTGTTGATTATCTTAGGTGATTTATGAAATTTTCGAAGTTGGTACCACTATTTTGTGTTTTTTACCTGGGACACGCAGCAGCCGAAATTCCAGATATCGGCTCTGTCTCGGAAGTCGGGGCCGGCCGCGTTGGCAATGATGTCGTCAGGTATGTAAAAACATTCGGTAATAGTTGTCTTGATGTTCAGGTGATTAGCCCTGAGAAAAACTGGAAAGTTCTGTCTTCTTCGAACTTCTGTACCTTTGAAGGTAAAAAGTTCGGTTCGGACTTTGCTGATGCTGGTTTCGAGGATATTTCGGTGAAAGCTGACGGGGTTCATTTGACACTTAGCATAACCCCTCTGCAGCCAACCGGTGAGCAGCGTAGAAGCTGTGTCATTCCTGTTACGACAGCGGTAATTAAAGACCTGAGCTGTTCCGAAGTAGGGAAATAACTGCGAGGCGTCAGATTAATTTAGCTGTCTCCATCTCTGATTAAGGGAGGCAGCAAATAAATCCGCCTCCTTGGTTGAGTATGGGTAGTGTGATGGTGGTTGACAGGGTTTGTTAGTTGTATTGTTTTTGGACTGTATATAAGTGTATTCGCTGTTTTGTTTTAGTATATGCATCAATACAAGGAAATAGTATTGAATAAGGTTTTGTTGTTGGTGATGTTCTTGTGTCCACCGATTGTGGTTGCTGAACCGATCTTTCAATCCCTGCGGTCGTGCGCGCAGAAAGGGAGTGCAACGAATAATTGCTCGGTGGTGCTGGATGGCAATGGTTATATGTTGGATGCCGGTTCCGGTAAGAAGTTATCCGACACGGCGGAGCCGACTGGCGCTTTGAATTCGTTTGAGCTCTATCGGGATGGCAGTCAGTACATTCTGGCTAATGAAAGTTTTTCCAGTGCTCGGTCCCGCCGCTGGGTGGTGTTCGGATACAAAGGTGGAATAATTGAACTACAGAGGATTTACATCTTCTCCTTAGATACCTCTAAACAGTCGGGGCCTTACTGGCACGGTTACGACTGCCGACCTGACTCCAAACAATTCACTCCGCCAAGCGGTGTGCCTTTCAGCGAATCAGCTATGCAGGCATTGTGTGGAGATGTTGAGGGTGACGTGGTAGTTGTGCCGAGAGTCCCATCCGTCTCCGTGCCCTTCAAATCCTTGGTCGTAAGTGTTCCCGTGTATACAGCACGAACCCGTGTCGGCGTTGCGACTTACGTATTTGCCGGAAATGACGATCCGAATCTGCCGACGGTGTCCTGCCTGTCCAATTGCGTTTCCGGCACATCAGAAAAGGCTAGGCCTCCGGCGGCGAATGCTTCATCTGCTTCAAGTGTTTCCGCTAGCGCCAAGGAAGCCTGCAACCCCGACAGCTTTACCAATCCCGATTTGATCACTTGCGGGCAGCAAAGCTTCGAAAAAGTCGATGCCGTGTTGAATGACCAATACAAGAAAGCAATGGCCAGTTTGTCTCCCGCAGACAAGAAGCAACTGACCGATGTGCAAAGAAAGTGGGTGCGTTTCAAAGAAACGTATTGCGAGGATATCTATCAGTCCGCTTTGCCGGGAGCGGAGGCGCCCATTGAGAAGCTTGCGTGCTTGGCGCAAACAACCAATGCCCGGTTGGGTGAGCTCATTTATCTACAGACAGGGATGCCGAATGATGGCTTTTACAAAGCTGCATCGCTGATGGCAGGGCCGGATCGAGAAAACGGCCTAAAGGTCTCGATCAACCTGCTAGGCGGAGTTGAATTCGACGATCCGGTTTGGAAGCAATATGCCGATGCGCAGTGCGACATGAGTTTCCGCATGTTGCGCGAAGACCTCGCCTATTGCGCTGTACGAATGCGTTTTCAGTTACCCATGAACCGCTAAAAAAAGACAGGTCTGAACTCGCCGCCCGAGACAGGCTGTTGAGTCAGGGATTATCGAGAAAGGGGACGCCAAGTCCCCTTTTTTACGTCGATTGATGCGCCACCATCGCCAGCAAGCTGGCTCCTACAGGTCAGCTGACTCGGCTTTGTTGCTTGGCGAAAATCGCCGCCATTTCCGGTTCATCCAAATGATCCAGCGCTCGCTCAACCAACAAATGCACGCCGTCGGCCATGCGGCTGAGCGCCAGGGCTACGGAGCGGCGTGAGCCTTCCACCCCGTCGGCGAGGTCGGAGGCGATGGCGCTGATGGACAGGAGGTCTTCCGAGGCGTTGGCGAGGAGGGCTTCAGTGTTGATGTCGGGGCAGACGCTGAAGAGGTCGCCGTTGCGACGTTTGGATTTTTTATCCGGCGGTGTGCCGAGGTGATGGTCGAGGGCGCGCTCGGCAGCTTCGTGGAGTTTTTTGGAATCTAAGGATTCGTAGGGAGAGGTGGCTTCGTGTTCGGGCGATTTGGATGTCGGATTGGTCATTGGTGTAAATCCTTGGAGTTAATGAATTGTTTTTCTCCGATTTCGGACTTGCACATCCGGTCGCTGATTTCGCGGCAACGAGCAAAGGTTATCGATGAAGATCAGGGATGCCTAGTTCATGAACAACACCACGAGTTGAAGGAAATATCCGATAGCCTCGAGCGTAGAAAGACCAAAAAACCTCAGCTTTTAAACAACAGCGTTTCGTCAATGACTTGGTAGTCATCAGCGTCAAAAACCACGGCATCTTCTTCTAACACTGCGCAATAGTGGCGTTCTCGCTCGAAGCCGCTACACTGCGCCGGCCGTTCATTTTCCTTTTGAGGCTGTGCGCATGAAATTTCGTTTTCTTCTGTGGATGCTGGGTTTGTTGATGGGTAAGGCCAGTCGGACTAATCCTGCGTTTCAGCAGCAGTTGGGTGACAAGGAGTTGGTGTTCCAGCTACAGACCCTGGACGGGAAAGTGGCGCGGCATTTCTTTGTGAAGGATCAGCGCATTACCAGTAAGTCGGGCGTGTATGCCGAGCCGGCGTTTGCGATTGCGTTTAAAGATGCGGCGTATGGCTTCGCCACGATGCAGGCGAAGAACAAGCAATTGGCGTTTATGACGGGGATTCAGGACAAGTCGATTCAGATCAAGGGCAACCCGGCGTTGGTGATCTGGTTTCAGGGGTTGACCAAGTATTTGAAGCCGCGGAAGGCGAAGGCCAAAGCCAAGGTTTGAGGTTGTCAGGTAGACCGAGGTGGATTCTTCGCGAGCAAGCCCGCTCCCACATTTGACCGAGTGTGGGAGCGGGTTTTTTTATGCCTGGGTGAATTGCGAGGCGAGTTCGCGCAGCAGGACTTCGGCTTCGAGGACTTTGCTGACGACGTCGTTGGCTTTGTCGCGTGTCAGACCGACACGTTCCAGCAGGGCGTCGGGGATGTCTTCATCGGGGCCGGAGCCGATGCCGCGGCTACGCAGCAGGCGCACGGACAGGCACACGAGGTTTGGGTATTCAGCGTAGGCGCCGTCGTAGCTCGGGTCGTGCTGGAAGCGCAGCGCGGTGGCCAACTCATCGGGCATGTCCCAGTAGCGCATCAGCCATGAGCCGATCTGTTCGCGGCTGATGCCGAGCAGGTGTTGCTCGACGTAGCTGTGGCACAGGTGCGGGTTGACCTCCAGGTGGCGGCAGATCAGCGAGAAGTGCGGCGGGAATACGTGGGCCAGCAGCAAGTAGCCGAAGTTGTGCAGCAGGCCGGCGAGGTAGGTCAGGCCGGCTTCCGGGCGCTGGGCGCGCGGCATGGCGCGGGTCAGGCCTTCGATGACGGCGGCGGTGTAGATCGATTGCTGCCAGTACGGCGTGGTGTGTTGCGGGTGGTCTTTGGGCAGGCTGAGGGTTTTGCCCAGGGCCAGGCCCAGCGCGAGGTTGATCACCAGGTCGAAACCCAGCACGCGGACGATGGCGTCTTCAACTGAACGAATCTTGCCCGGCGAGGCGTAGTACGGCGATGCCGCCCAGCTCACGACTTGTGCGGCCAGGGCCGGGTCGGTTTCGACCACGCCGGTGATGTCGTCGATGGTGGCGTTGGGGTCGACGCGCAGTTTGATGATTTTCTGCGCGGTCTCGGCCAGCGGTGGAATTTCGATGGTGGCTTCCAGGCGTTGCTGGATGCGTCGCGCGGTGAACGCCTGGACGGCCTGGGTGATTTCCTCGCGGTCATCGTCCGGGCGGTCGAGGTTCGGGCGGATGCTGCTCACGTTCTCGCCAAAGTTGGCGGCGCTGGCCTTGGTCAGCATGGTCTTGAAGGCTTCGCTGGTGATTTCCAGCAGCACGCCCGGCTCGCCCGAGTTGATCAGCAACTTCGGTTCGCGCAGCAGGCTTTCTTCGTACAGGCAGGGCGAGCTGGTCAGCGCCGGCAGGCCGGGCAGCAGGCTCAGGTTGTGTTTGCCGAGCATCTTTTCCAGGCGCTCGGTCGACACGGCGGCGAGGCGGCGGCCGGTCAGTTCGGCGAGGCGGTTGAGGTCGAGCAATTGGCTTTGCGGGAACAGCACCATCAGCGCGCCCACGGCGTCGTCGAGCAGCACCGCTTGCACTTTGCGTGAGGCGTTCAGGCCGTGGTGGTCGAGGACTTCTTCGTAGGCGATGCCCAGTTTGGCGAGCAGCAGCCGAATAACAGACGGAGCGTGCGGGGTTTCGGGGACGAGGGCAGCTTCAGTCATGGTCTGTATCCGTATTCAAACAATTGCAGGAGTATAACCAGCTTGTTTAAGGGCAGGGTCCAGAAACTGCGACGGTGCTCACACTTGGCCGTATTGCTGCCCGTGGCGCAGCCAGCGGTCGAGCAGCGGGCTGACGTGATCCGGCCAACGCTCCAGCAATGCCTGGGCGGCGTCGCGCACGGCGGGTAGCAGGTCGGCGTCGCGCATCAGGTCCGCGACCTTGAATTGAAGCAGGCCGGTCTGCCGCGTGCCGAGCATTTCGCCGGGGCCGCGCAGTTCCAGGTCTTTTTCGGCGATGACAAAACCGTCGTTGGTTTCGCGCATGATGCCCAGGCGCTGACGGCCGATCTGTGACAGCGGCGGATGGTAGAGCAGCACGCAATGGCTGGCGGCGCTGCCCCGACCGACGCGGCCGCGCAATTGGTGCAACTGCGCGAGGCCGAGGCGTTCGGGGTTTTCGATGATCATCAGGCTGGCGTTCGGCACATCGACGCCGACTTCGATCACGGTGGTGGCGACCAAAAGTTGCAGGTTGCCGGCCTTGAATTCGGCCATCACGGCGGCTTTTTCCACGGGCTTCATGCGGCCGTGAATCAACCCGACCTTCAACTCGCCGAGGGCGGCGGTGAGGTCCTCAAAGGTGGTTTCCGCCGCTTGGCAGGTCAGCTCTTCCGACTCTTCGATCAGCGTGCACACCCAATAGGCCTGACGCCCTTCGGCGCAGGCACCGCGCACCCGTTCGATGACTTCGACGCGCCGGGTGTCGGTGACCAACACGGTGTTGACCGGGGTTCGGCCGGGCGGCAGTTCGTCGAGGATCGAGGTGTCGAGGTCGGCGTAGGCGCTCATCGCCAGCGTGCGTGGGATCGGCGTGGCGGTCATGATCAGCTGATGCGGGCACATGCGCCCGCCGACGCCTTTCTGCCGCAGCGCCAGGCGCTGTTGCACGCCGAAACGGTGTTGTTCGTCGATGATCACCAATGCCAGATTCTTGAACTGCACTTCGTCCTGGAACAGCGCGTGGGTGCCGACCACCATGGGCGTGCCGCTGGCGATCTGTTCCAGCGCGGCCACGCGGTTCTTGCCTTTGAGCTTGCCGGCCAGCCACGCGACTTCAATGCCCAGTGGTTCGAGCCAGCGCTTGAAGGTGATGAAGTGCTGCTCGGCGAGGATCTCGGTCGGCGCCATCAACGCCACTTGGTAACCGGCTTCCAGCGCTTGCAGTGCGGCAAGGGCGGCGACCACGGTTTTGCCCGCGCCGACGTCGCCCTGAATCAAGCGCAGCATCGGTTCGTGCTGGCTGAGGTCGTAGGCGATTTCGTTGCCGACGCGTTGTTGGGCGCCAGTTGGATTGAAGCCGAGATTGGCCAGGTATTGGGCTGGCAATCGGGTGGCTTTCGGCATCGCCGGCGCGCGCAGGGAACGCATGCTTTCGCGCAGGCGCTGCTGGGACAGTTGATGAGTCAGCAGTTCTTCAAAGGCCAGACGATGCTGCGCCCAATGATGACCGAGGGCGAGTTCGTCGACATCGGCGTCGGCCGGCGGGTGATGCAGGTAACGAATCGCGTCGGCCAGCGGCGCCAGTTGATAGTCCCGCGCCAGTTCGTTCGGCAGCCAATCCGGCAGGCTGGTCGGGCCGAGCATCGTCAGGGTTTGCATGCAGAGCTGGCGCAAACGCTGCTGGGTCAGGCCTTCGGTGAGCGGGTACACCGGCGTCAGGGTTTCATCCACCGGCGGCGGCTCGTCGCCGGTGAGGGCGCGGTATTCCGGGTGGTAGATTTCCAGTCCCGACGCACCGGGCCGCGCTTCGCCGTAGCAGCGAATCCGCGTGCCACGTTTGAGGCCTTCTTTCTGGGCGTTGCTGAAATGGTAGAAACGCAGGCTGAGCCCGCCGGTGCCGTCCTGCAAGCGCACGACCAGGCTGCGGCGCCGGCCCATGACCACATCGGCGCCGCTGACGGTGCCTTCGATCACGGCATCTTGCCCCGGTCGCAGGTGGCCGATCGGGACTACGCGAGTGCGGTCCTGATAACGCAGCGGCAGGTGAAACAGCACGTCCTGGAGATTCTCCAGGCCGACCTTGGCCAGTTTCTCGGCCATGGCCTCGCCGACACCCTTGAGTGCCGTGACCGACACTTGCGACAACTCGGTCATGACAGCGACTTAAGCCGCAGCCACTGGTGCGGGCGGCTTGGCCACCGAGCACAGGCGAATGGAGTCAGCGAGAATTTCAATGGCCTTCGGACGCGGGAAGCTCGCGCGCCAGGCAATGGCCACGGTGCGGAACGGCACCGGCGCGGTCAGTGGGCGCACTTCGATCACGCCGGGGGCGTAGTGATGGCTGTCCACGGCCGACAGCGGCAGGATCGAAATCCCGAGCCCCGAGGCGACCATGTGGCGAATGGTTTCCAGCGAGCTGGATTCCACTGTGGTGTGCTTGGCGCCGTCGTTGCCTTTGGTCAGCGTCGGGCAGGCTTCCAGCACTTGATCACGGAAGCAGTGGCCTTCGCCGAGCAGCAGCAGGCTCTTGTCGTTGAGCAGGGCGGCGTCGATGGATTCTTTTTGTGTCCACGGGTGCTGGGCCGGCATCAGGACGTAGAACGGCTCGTCGTAGAGCTGCAGGGTCAGGACGTCGGCTTCGTTGAACGGCAGGGCGATGATGATCGCGTCGAGCTCGCCGTTGCGCAGTTTGTCGCGCAGCACGTGGGTGAAGTTTTCTTCGATGTACAACGGCATCTGCGGGGCGACCCGGTGCAGTTGCGGAATCAGGTGCGGAAACAGGTACGGGCCGACGGTGTAGATGGCGCCGACTTTCAGCGGGGCGGTCAGCTGGTTTTTGCCGGCTTGGGCCAGTTCGCGGATGCCTTGGGCCTGTTCCAGGACTTTTTGGGCCTGGGCCACGATGCCTTCGCCGACCGGGGTCAGGCGCACGGCGCTCTTGCTGCGCTCGAAAATCAGCACACCGAGTTCGTCTTCAAGCTTTTTCACGCCCACCGACAGGGTCGGCTGGCTGACGTGGCAACGCTCGGCCGCGTGGCCAAAGTGCTGCTCTTGGGCGAGGGTAACGATGTAGCGTAATTCTGTAAGAGTCATAGCGAGCGTCCATGAAGTTGCGGGCCAAGCATACCGGCTGCAATCGATAGACGCACGTTATCAGAGAGAGTGTGTCGAGTGACACCGGGCAATGCGCGTTTGCCGCTGGCGGATATGCAAAAGGCACCTTTCGGGTGCCTTTCTCGAGCAAATCGCCAATCTCTCTGTAGGAGCCAGCTTGCTGGCGATCCGACTGCAGCGCAGTCGGGCATAGCCTCTGCGATCTTGCAGGCTCACCGCACTTGCAGGGGGGGGGCGACTGCTGCGCAGTCGATCGCTGGCAAGCCAGCTCCTACAAGAGTTATGTCAGCCTTTAGCGGCGGCGTTCCAGCGAGTAAACAAACGGTGCAACAATTTCGATGGAGCCGTTGTTCAGCATGTCGGCCGGTGGCTTGGGCAGCGGCTGGGCACGCTTGATCATTTCCAGGGTGGCCCGGTCCAGATCGGCGTTGCCGGAACGGCCCACCAGTTCGAACGACAACACGTTACCTTCGCCGTCCACCACGAAGCGCAGACGGTTCAAACCTTCCTTGCCCCGCGCCTGTGCACTGGCCGGGTACTTTTTGTACTTGGCTAAGTGCGCCAGCAGGGTGCCTTGCCAACTGGCCTTGGCTGCTTGCTGCGCGGGCGATGGGCCCGGTGCCGGTTGAGCGGATTTCTCCGACGGTGCCTGGGTCGGTTGCGCTTCGCTCGGTTTTTCCTCGGACGGTTTTTCCTTCGGCGGCTCCGGCTTTTTCTCCACAGGCTTGGGCGGTTGAGGCTTGGGCTTGGGTTTGACCGGCTTCGGTACGGTGATTTCTGCCTTCGGCACTTCGGCCAGTTTCGGGATCGGCAGCTCTTCCACCGGAGCAGGTGGTTGTGGTGGCGTTATCACCTTCGGTGGTGCCGGAGGAGGTGGTGCCGGAACCGGCGCCAACTCGACCATCATCGCCTGCGGCGGCAGCTCGATGGGTGGGCGCGACGTCCAGTTCAGCGCCAGCGCAATGGCCAGCGCATGGACGCCCAGCACCACGGCCAGGCTACCGCCGTAACGCGTCAGCTTATGGCGCGTCGTGATCATTTCTTCACTGCCGTCTCGAGTCCGACCAGACCGACCTTCAGGTAGCCGGCAGCGCGCAGGTTGTCCATCACGCTCATCAGGTCGCCGTAGTCCACGCCTTTATCGGCCTGGAAGAAGATCGTCGTGTCTTTCTTGCCCTGGGTTTTGGCGTCGAGCGTGGCACCGAGGGCTTCGGCTTTCACTTCGTCTTCGCCGAGGAACAGGCGCTGGTCAGCCTTGACGCTGAGGAACACCGGTTTCTCTGGCCGCGGCGCCGGTTTGGCGCTGGAGGCAGGCAGGTCGACCTTGATGTCCACGGTGGCCAACGGAGCGGCCACCATGAAGATGATCAACAGCACCAGCATCACGTCGATGAACGGCGTGACGTTGATTTCGTGGTTCTCGGCCAGATCGTCGTCTGCGCCTTCTTTCAAATGCAGGCCCATGGCCGATTACCCCACTTTCACCATGTGCGGTTGCGAGCTGCGCTCAGGCTGGTGGTCGAGGTCGCGGCTGACCAGCAACAGGACTTCTGCCGAGGCGTCGGACACTTGCGCCTTGTAGCCGGCGATGGAGCGGGCGAACACGTTGTAGATCACAACGGCTGGAATCGCGGCCACCAGGCCCAGTGCAGTAGCCAACAAGGCTTCGGCGATGCCGGGAGCCACGACGGCGAGGTTGGTGGTCTGGGTTTTGGCAATGCCGATGAAGCTGTTCATGATGCCCCACACGGTGCCGAACAGGCCCACGAACGGCGCGGTAGAACCGATGGTAGCGAGGACGCCGGTGCCGCTGCTCATGTTGCGACCGCAGGCTGCGACCAGGCGCTCAAGACGGAAGGCGACGCGTTCCTTGATGCCTTCTTTCTCGCGGCTGTTGGTCGACAGGTGCATCTCTTCCAGCGCATCGTGTACCAACAGGTTGGCGAGGGTGCCGGGCTTGGCTGCCGTTACACTGGCTTCCTTGAGGGTGGCCGCTTTCTTCAGGTGGACGATTTCAGTGCGCAGACGACGCTTGGCGCCCATCAGCTCGAAGCCCTTGGCGATCCAGATGGTCCAGGTGATGATCGACGCGATGGCGAGGCCGATCATCACGATTTTCACGATGATGTCGGCGTTCTGGTACATGCCCCACGGCGACAGGTCATGGGCCATGCCCAGGCTGTTGTCGGCTTCGAGGACTTGCGGCGCGTCTTCACCAGCGGCGTCTACGGCCTGGGCCGGATCGGTGGCAACCGGTGCTGCGTGTTCGGCAGAGTGGTCTGCGGGAGCGGGCGCAGTGGCAGCGGCTGGGGTGGCCGGGGCTTGTGCGTCAGCGAAGGCGGCGGTTGGCGCCAGCATCAGGCTGAGCAACAGGGCGGCCACCGCGCTCCAGGCGCGAGGTCGATTGGTTGGCGAAGCGGGGAGTTGATTGCGTGTCATGCTGGCCGGACCTGAGAGAAAAAGACGGTAAATGTTCTTCCAGGCCTCGAAGGCCGAGAACAAAAGTGGCGGGCATTATTGCAAGTAATTCTTGTTAACAGAAGTAATAGAGTATCTTTTTTTCCTTCATTGCTAGCCGCTCGTCCATTGCCGGCGCTAGTCTGTGGCTTTCCGATAGGAGTTTTTTGATGTCCGCGCCCTCTGTTTTGATCGCCGGCTGCGGTGATGTCGGCAGTCGTCTGGCTACACAATTGCTCGGTTGCGGGTGGGAGGTCCATGGTCTGCGCCGTGACGTCTCGCGCCTGCCCGAGGGGGTGATTGGCGTTGCCGGTGACTTGTTCAACAAGGATTGCCCGCAAACCTGGCCGGTCGGTGCGGTGGACTACCTGGTGTATTGCGCGGCAGCCACCGTTCACGATGAAGCCGGTTACCGAGCCGCTTATGTCGAGGGCTTGGAGCATGTGATCGAGTGGCTGGACGACTACGGACAGGTGCCCAATCGCTTGCTGTTCGTTTCCAGTAGCAGCGTTTATGGCCAGCAGGACGGCGAGTGGGTCGACGAAACGTCGCCGACCATCGCTGCCGGCTATTCAGGTCGACTGATGCTGGAGGCGGAGCAAGTGGCGCTCAACAGTGGCATCCCGGCAAGCATCGTGCGTTTGACCGGCATCTACGGCCCGGGCCGCGAATGGCTGCTGACGCAGGTTCGTCGCGGATATCGCGTGGCGATTGATCCGCCGTTGTACGGCAATCGGATTCACGTGGATGACGCGGCCGGGTTGATGGCGTTTCTGCTTGAGGCGGATCGGCGCGGTGTGGCGTTGGATGACGTTTATATCGGCGTCGACGACGCGCCTGCGCCGCTGGCCGAAGTGGTGGATTGGTTGCGTGAATATCTGGGCGTGACTGAATGGGCTGACGATGCGAGTGTGCGGCGTACTGGCAGCAAGCAATGCAGCAATGCGCGGGTGAAGGCCTTGGGTTGGGTGCCGAAGTACCCGAGCTATCGCGAAGGGTACGCCGCTATCCTCGAAGGCCGCTGCTGATTTCCTTCCACCCCAAACAACTGTAGGAGCCGGCTTGCCGGCGATGGCGGTGTACCAGCCAACAGAGATGTTGGATGTTATGGCCTCATCGCCGGCAAGCCGGCTCCTACATGGTATTGCGTTGGCTTTAGAGCCGGGTTACTGCTTTTCCAGCAACCACTTGCGATCACCCGGCGTGAACTGCGGCATTTCGTCTGCCTGCGCGGTGTTCACAGCCTGGAGGATCTCCAGTTCCTTGCCCTTGCGCGCAAAGATCCAGGTGTTGCCCTGGCCCTTGAGTTGCAACCACATGTTGTCGTTGCCGCCGCTCATCGACGCGCAATCGCCCGCCAGACACAGCGCGTAGCGATCCGCACCCGGCAAACCGGTTACCTGGCCGTCGGCCTGGAACTGCACGGAGCTGCCTTCGCCAGGACCGCTGACGACTTTCCAGCTGCCGCCCATGTAGGCGGAATACAGCGCACGTTCGAAGCTGGCACCCATCGGTGCGCCATCCGGCACCGGGATCAGCGCGCGGTCGAAGACCTGTGCGGGTTCGTTGTCGCTGGCGACCTGGGCCAATTGCTTGCCATCACGCTTCAGCTCGCTCGCGGAACTGCCGTAGAAGTCGACTTTCCAGGCGCCGGACGCTTCGCCCAGCAGCTTGCCTTCGACATTCTCAAAACCGTTGGTGTAGCGGGCCTGACCGGCCTTGGTGTTGACGTCCCATTCCAGGTTCGGACCATAGGCCTGGAGCGCTTCGCGCAGGGGGCCGCCTTTGGACGCAGCATCGATCGCCACCTGATTGATCCAGGTGCCGCTGATGTCGCGGTCGGCAGGGTTGCTGGCACATCCGCCCAAGAACAGGGCGACCAGCGAGACAGCAAGCGCAGTGCGCATGGTGGAATCCTTTCAAAACGCTTTTTATACATACGGCATTGGCGCAGCCTTTCGGGCTGCGCCGAACGCATTACTCGATGAC
Source organism: Pseudomonas sp. BF-RE-25 (assembly GCF_019956105.1). NCBI lineage: Bacteria > Pseudomonadati > Pseudomonadota > Gammaproteobacteria > Pseudomonadales > Pseudomonadaceae > Pseudomonas > Pseudomonas sp. BF-RE-25. The sequence continues at coordinate 22,000 of NZ_JAHBDB010000009.1, read as the reverse complement.
CAGAATGGCATCCATTTCAACCTGCGAACCCTTTGGCAGGGCGGCTACGCCGATGGCGGCGCGGGCTGGGTATGGCTGGTCAAAGTACTTGCCCATGATCTCGTTGACCTTGGCGAAGTGGCTCAGGTCGGTGAGGAAGATGTTCAGTTTGACGATGTCCTTGAACGAACCGCCAGCGGCTTCGGCCACGGCTTTCAGGTTCTCGAACACCTGGACGGTCTGGGCTTCGAAGCCTTCAACCAGTTCCATGGTTTTTGGGTCCAGAGGAATCTGACCCGACATGTAAACGGTGTTGCCAGCCTTGATCGCCTGGGAGTAAGTGCCGATGGCGGCCGGGGCCTTATCGCTGGTGATAACAGTCTTGGTCATGAATGACTCCTTGTAATAGGTTGGCTTAGGCGCGCATGCGGGTGATGCGGATCACCCCGGTCAGTGCGCGCAGTTTCTTGATCACGCGAGCCAGATGCACACGGTCGTGCACGCTGACCACCAGTTGGACCACGCTGATGCGACCATCGCGTTCGTCCATGCTGATTTTTTCGATATTGCCGTCGGCCGCGTTGACGCTGCTGGCCAACAGTGCGATCAAGCCGCGCTGGTGTTCCAGCTCGACGCGCAGCTCGACGTTGAATTCGCCGGTGACATCCTTGGCCCACGAGAGCTGGATGCATTTTTCCGGATTGTGGCGGATTTCGCTGATGTTGCGGCAGTTGTCCAGGTGCACAACCATGCCTTTGCCCGCCGACAGGTGACCGACGATCGGGTCGCCCGGGATCGGCGTGCAACACTTGGCGTAGCTGAGCACCAGACCTTCGGTGCCGCGAATCGCCAGCGGGCCTTCCGCGCTTGGCAGCTGTTCGCCTTCGCCCAGCAGGCGGCGGGCGACGACGTAAGCCATGCGATTGCCCAGGCCGATGTCTTCGAGCAGGTCTTCGATCAGTTCGAGGCGGTACTCGGTGAGCATCGCTTTGACGCGCTCGGCCGGGACTTTGTCCAGGGCGCTGTCGAAACCGTTGAGGACCTTGTTCAGCAGGCGTTCGCCAAGGCTGATGGACTCAGAGCGGCGTTGCAGTTTCAGCGCGTGGCGGATATGGGTCCGCGCCTTGCCGGTGACCACGAAGTTGAGCCACGCCGGGTTCGGCCGTGCGCCGGGAGCACTGACGATCTCGACCGTGGAGCCGCTTTGCAGCGGTTCGGACAGCGGCGCGAGACGACGATTGATCCGACAGGCAATGCAGCTGTTGCCGACGTCGGTGTGCACCGCGTAAGCGAAGTCGACCGCCGTGGAGCCTTTGGGCAGCTCCATGATCCGGCCTTTGGGCGTGAACACGTAGACCTCGTCCGGGAACAGGTCGATCTTCACGCTTTCGATGAATTCCAGCGAGTTGCCGGCGCGTTGCTGCATTTCCAGCACGCCTTTGACCCACTGGCGGGCGCGGGCGTGAGTGCCTTTGGGCTGCTCGTCGCCGCTGGATTTGTACAGCCAATGGGCGGCGATGCCGTTGTTGGCCATCTCTTCCATTTCACGGGTGCGGATCTGGATCTCGATCGGAACACCGTGCATGCCGAACAACGTGGTGTGCAACGACTGGTAGCCGTTCGCCTTGGGGATCGCGATGTAATCCTTGAAGCGCCCCGGCAGCGGTTTGTACAAATTGTGTACAGCACCCAGCACGCGGTAGCAGGTATCGACCTTGTCGACGATGATCCGGAACGCGTAGACGTCCATGATCTCGTTGAAGGCCCGACGCTTGCCGCGCATTTTCTTGTAGATGCCGTAGAGGTGTTTTTGGCGACCGCTGACTTCGCCCTGAATGCCATCGATTGCCAGGCAGTGGCCGAGGGATTCTTCGATCTTGTTGACGATTTCCTTGCGGTTGCCCCGGGCGCGTTTGACCGCCTGGTTGATCCGCGCGGAACGCATCGGGTGCATGGCCTTGAAGCCGAGGTCTTCGAATTCTATGCGGATGGCGTGCATGCCCAGCCGATTGGCGATGGGCGCATAGATTTCCAGGGTTTCCTTGGCGATCCGCCGGCGTTTTTCACCGGACAGGACTTCCAGCGTGCGCATGTTGTGCAGGCGGTCGGCGAGTTTGACCAGGATCACGCGAATGTCGCGCGCCATGGCCATGGCCATTTTCTGGAAGTTTTCGGCTTGTGCTTCGGCCTTGGTCTCGAAGTTCATCTGGGTCAGCTTGCTGACGCCATCGACCAGTTCGGCCACGGTTTCGCCGAACTGCGCTTGCAGCGCTTCCTTGGCAATGCCGGTGTCTTCGATCACATCATGCAGCATCGCAGCCATCAAACTCTGATGGTCCATGTGCATGTCGGCAAGAATATTCGCCACCGCAAGAGGATGCGTGACGTACGCCTCGCCACTGCGGCGGCGTTGGCCGTCGTGGGCTTGTTCGGCGTAGAAGTACGCTCGGCGGACCAGGTTGACCTGGTCCTTGCCGAGGTAGGTCGATAAGCGATCGGCGAGGGCGTCTATGCTCGGCATGATGACTCCTGCCGTTCGCTGTGACCCCGCGCCGTGCTACGTCGACCAGGCATAGGCTTAGACGGCCTCGTTGGACTCGTCCTCGAACGCTGCGAACAGCGGTTCATCCTGGACGATTTCTTGCTCGGCGATGAACTCGTAGCTCATCAGGCCTTCAGCGATTTCACGCAGCGCTACAACGGTAGGCTTGTCGTTTTCCCACTGAACCAGCGGCTCTTTGCCACCGGTGGCCAGTTGACGGGCACGCTTGGTAGAGAGCATGACCAGCTCAAAGCGGTTTTCCACGTGTTCTAGGCAGTCTTCAACGGTTACGCGGGCCATGGTATTCCTCGGAGCGAATGCAATATGCGCGCTGCCCGGTTGGGCGAGCGGACTCAACAGTTTAAAAAATCACCAGCGATTAGGGAAGCGCTGATTTTTTGACCAAGCCCTTCAACGCGCTGCAAGTGCCAATGTAAAGCCCTTGCAGCGGTTTTGGGAAGAGCTGTTTAGCCGAGCAATTCAGCCAAAAGTTTGCCGTTGCGCTGCTGCTGACGCTTCTGATGCAGCTGATTGGCGCGGAAAATCGCCTGCAAATCGCGCAGGGCATGGGCGAAATCGTCGTTGATGATCAGGTAGTCGTAGTCAACGTAGTGGCTCATCTCGCTGACGGCTTCACGCATGCGGCCGTCAATGATCTCGTCGCTGTCCTGGCCGCGATTGGTCAGGCGCTGGTGCAAGGCCTGCAGGGACGGCGGCAGAATGAAGATCGAACGGGCCTGGGGCATCAACTTGCGCACTTGCTCGGCGCCTTGCCAGTCGATTTCCAGAATCAGGTCGTGGCCTTCGTCCAGGGTCTGCTGCAGGTGGCTTTGCGAAGTGCCGTAGAGGTTGCCGAATACTTCGGCGCGCTCGAGGAAATCGCCGTGCTCGATCATCTTCACGAACTCGCCGCGTTCGACGAAGTGATAATTCACGCCGTCCACTTCACCGGGGCGCATGGCGCGGGTGGTGTGGGAGACCGAGACGCGGATCTCCGCATCAGCGTCAGTCAGGGCCTTGACCAGGCTGCTCTTGCCCGCGCCCGAAGGGGCGGAAATGATGTACAGGGTGCCGGTGCTGTGGGTCATGTCGGGTTTGCCTTACTCAATATTCTGCACTTGTTCGCGCATCTGCTCGATCAACACCTTGAGGTTGACCGCCGCCTGAGTGCTGCGCGGGTCGAAGGCCTTGGAGCCCAGTGTGTTGGCTTCGCGGTTGAGCTCCTGCATCAGGAAGTCGAGGCGCCGGCCGGCAGCGCCGCCGGACTTGAGTACCCGGCGAACTTCGATGATATGGGTGCTCAGGCGATCCAGTTCTTCGGCGACGTCGCTCTTCTGAGCGAGCATGACCATTTCCTGCTCCAGACGCTGCGGGTCCATTTCCGCCTTCATGTCGGCGAAGCGGTCGAGGACTTTCTGGCGCTGGGTGGCGAGCATCTGCGGGACCAGTTCACGCAGGGTCACCACGTCTTCTTCAATGGACGTCAGGCGATCGTTGATCAGCCGTGCCAGCTCCGCGCCTTCGCGCTCGCGGCCAGCCTTGAGTTCCTTCAGGCCTTCGTTGAACAGCGCCAGTGCTTCGGCATTCAGGGCTTGCGGGTCGGTGGCATCGCCCACCAGCACGCCGGGCCAGGCCAGCACTTCCAGCGGGTTCAGCGCGGCCGGGTTCTTGATCAGGCCGGCGATGGTCTCGGCGGCGGCGACCAATTGCGCGGCGCGCTCGCGATCCACTTGCAGGGGTTTATCAGTGTTCTCTTCGGTGAAGCGCAGGGTGCATTCGAGTTTGCCTCGGGAGATGCCTTGGCGCAGCGCTTCGCGGACCGCGCCTTCGAGATCGCGAAACGACTCCGGCAGACGCAAGTGTGGTTCCAGGTAGCGGCTGTTGACCGAGCGCAGTTCCCAGCTCAGGGTGCCTTGGACGCCGGCTTTCTCGACGCGGGCGAAGGCGGTCATGCTGTGCACCATGGAGGTACCTCGCAATGCAGGTCGATGCGTTACCAAAGGTTTCGCGGACCCGCTATCTGTGAATTAAAGCCGACAGGCAGCAAAGGCGCAGGATTGTAGCGCAGTGGGGCGGATGCGCCCAAACACACGGTGTGACAAAGGGCTGCAGGCCGTCGGTAAAGCGCTGTTCTAAGCTCAAGCCAGAGCCTTCAATCGTCGGGCGGATTTTTTAGAAGTGCCCAGTACTGGCGCGCGGCTCTATAATGCTCGGCAGTTTTCCGTCCCCCGTACAGGTATTCCCTATGAAACGTCCAAGTGGTCGCGCTGCCGATCAGCTCCGCTCGATCCGCATTACCCGCAACTACACCAAACACGCCGAGGGATCCGTACTGGTCGAGTTCGGTGATACCAAAGTCATCTGCACCGTCAGCGTCGAAAACGGCGTGCCGCGTTTCCTCAAAGGTCAGGGCCAAGGCTGGTTGACCGCCGAATACGGCATGCTGCCGCGCGCCACCGGCGAGCGTAACCAGCGTGAAGCGAGCCGCGGCAAGCAAGGCGGCCGCACCTTGGAAATCCAGCGTCTGATCGGTCGTTCGCTGCGCGCCTCGCTGGACATGTCCAAGCTGGGCGACGTCACCCTGTACGTCGACTGCGACGTGATCCAGGCTGACGGCGGCACCCGCACCGCGTCCATCACCGGCGCGATGGTTGCGCTGGTCGATGCCTTGAAAGTGATCAAGAAGCGCGGCGGCCTGAAAGGCGGCGACCCGCTCAAGCAAATGATCGCCGCCGTTTCGGTAGGCATGTACCAGGGCGAGCCTGTGCTCGACCTCGACTACCTGGAAGACTCGGCTGCCGAGACCGACCTGAACGTGGTGATGACCAGCACTGGCGGCTTCATCGAAGTTCAAGGCACTGCCGAAGGCGCGCCGTTCCAGCCTGAAGAGTTGACCGCTATGCTTGAGCTGGCGAAGAAAGGCATGACCGAAATCTTCGAACTGCAAAAGGCTGCACTGGCTGACTGACCGGAACCATCCCAGACAAGGAGGACAACATGAGTGACGAGCAAGAGCTGCTTCCCGTCCCGAGCAAAGAAGTTCGGCAATGGGCGATGTTTTGTCACCTGTCCGCCTTGCTGGGGATCTGGATTCCGTTCGGCACGCTGATCGGCCCGCTGATTCTCTGGCAGATGAAGCGCGAGATGGACCCGTTTGTCGATGCGCAGGGCAAGGAGGCGCTGAACTTTCAGATCACCGTCGCCATCGCTTCCGCCATCTGCTTCCTGCTGATGGTGTTGATCATCGGGTTCTTCCTGTTTGGGTTGCTGGCGATCGGTGCGTTGGTGTTGACGATCATTGCTGGCGTGAAGGCCAATGAAGGGGTGCCGTATCGGTATCCGTTCACTTGGCGGTTGATCAAATAACGAACAGCGCATAGTTCCTGTGGGAGCAAGCCTGCTCCCACAGTAAAAATCAACGGGTGTAAAGGTGTCGATAAAATGATGCTGCGTGCAATGCGCAGTTCATGTCAGCCTAAAACTAAATAACGTCATTTGTAGGACTTTTCTTATTTTTAAGTTAGAAACTTACTAAGTTTACATCTGATGTTTACTATTTCAGACTAAGCCCTTCTCCAAGATTTGTATTGAGTACTGATTGTCCTAACATGTTTAGTCACAACTGCAATGCTTCAATATAGCCTGTAGTCATTGGCAATGAGACTTGTCGATTGATAAAGTTGTTTTCAGCACTATCCACTAAGAAATATCTCGATACGTTCAGACCAGTGACGGTTCTTGAATCCAATACCAATTAGTGTTGATAAAAATCAACCTGTTCTAGAGGCGTGTCCGGGTAAACAGTTCGCCTATGAATATATATTCCAAGAGTATCCAATGGTTCAGCTCGATTTTTATGGAACACTTGTTGCTGCCTCTTTAGTGCTGTTGCTGGGACGCGGACTAGTCACACGAATCGGTTTTTTACGCAGCTACAATATTCCCGAGCCTGTAGCAGGCGGCCTGGTAATTGCTCTGCTTCTCCTGGCTTTGCGGGGCCTTGATTTTGAAGTCCGATTTGACACCTCCCTGCAGACTCCCTTGATGTTGGCGTTTTTTGCCACTATTGGCTTGAGCGCGGACTTCGCCAGTCTGAAGAAAGGCGGGCGCGTAGTGGGGGTATTTCTCCTGGCAGTCATCGGGCTTCTGGTGGTGCAGAATGCCTTGGGCATCGGGCTCGCAAAGGCTTTGGGGCTCGATCCGTTAATGGGCTTGTTGACGGGCTCGATAACGCTGTCTGGTGGTCACGGTACAGGCGCAGCCTGGGGAGCAACGTTCAGTGAGAAGTTCGGTCTGGCATCCGCCTCTGAACTTGCCATGGCCTCTGCAACGTTTGGGTTGGTGCTGGGCGGGCTGATCGGTGGCCCGGTCGCTCGCCTGCTGATCAAGCGTGTCCAGACACCCGGCTGCGAGCACGATAAGCCGCGGTTGCCAAAGGGCTTTGAGCAGCCAAACGAAGAGCGCGCGATCACGCCGTTTTCGTTCATCGAGACACTCGCTCTAATCGCCATCAGCTTGATGGCGGGCACTCTTCTGAACGGCCTGCTTTACGGAACTGCATTTGAACTGCCGACGTTCGTTTGCGTCCTGTTCGTGGGTGTGATTTTACGCAACGGGCTTTCAGCGTTTGGCCTGTATCAAGTGTTTGAGCGTGAGGTCTCGGTCCTGGGGAATGTCAGTTTGTCGCTGTTTCTGGCGATTGCTTTGATGTCACTCAAACTGTGGGATCTGGCTGCGCTGGCGCTGCCGATTTTCATCATCCTGGCCGCGCAAGCGTTAGTGATGGCGTTGTTTGCGATTTTCATTACGTTCAGAGTCATGGGCAGTAACTATGATGCGGCAGTACTGGCGGCGGGGCACTGCGGTTTCGGATTGGGCGCAACACCCACTGCCATCGCTAACATGCAAGCAGTGACACAACGTTATGGGCCATCGCAAATTGCGTTTCTGGTGGTGCCGATGGTGGGGGCGTTCTTCATCGACATTATTAATGTCGTCGTGATCAAGATTTACCTGGCGCTGCCTCTGTTCGCTGCCGTTTAACGTAGGTCGCATAAAAATGCCCGTATCTTTCGATACGGGCATTTTCGTTAACCGGTGCGCTAGATGGTCAGCGTCCAGTCGTAGTCCACGATCAGCGGTGCATGCTGCGAAAACCGTGGCTGACGTGGCAAGCGAGCGCTGCGTACGAAGCGGCGCAGGCCCGGCGTCAGTATCTGGTAATCGAAGCGCCAGCCCAGGTTGAGCATCTCAGCCTGTTCGTTGTCCGGCCACCAGCTGTACTGATCGCCTTCACGGCTGACTTCGCGCAGGGCATCGACATAGCCCATGTTGCCGACAATCTCGTCCATCCAGGCACGCTCAGGTGCCAGGAAGCCCGGGGATTGCTGGCTGTCGCGCCAGTTCTTGATATCCAGCTTCTGTTGCGCCACGTACAGCGAGCCACAGTAAATGTACTCGCGACGTTTGCGTCGCTGTTTATCCAGATAACGGGCGAAATCGTCCATTAGCTTGAACTTCTGGTTCAAGTCTTCATCGCCGTTCTGCCCCGAAGGGAGCAGCAAGGTCGCGATGCTGACCTTGTCGAAATCGGCTTGCAGGTAGCGCCCGTAGCGGTCGGCCGTCTCGAAACCGAGACCGCTGATGACTGCCTTCGGCTGCAACCGCGAATACAAAGCCACGCCACCCTGGGCGGGAACTTCGGCTTCGCAGGCATAAAGGAAGTAGCCATCCAGTTGGAAGGCTGGATCGTCCAGTTCAAAGGCGGAGGCGCGGGTGTCCTGCAGGCAGATGACGTCGGCATTCTGTGCTTGCAGCCAACTGAGCAAACCTCGCTCCACTGCAGCCTGAATACCATTGACGTTCACACTGATGATCCGCATAAATGGCCCCAAAAATCGCGTGCGTGTATGATACACGGCGTCAACCTAATTAGCTAAATCCGTGGTATTTGGGGTTTTTTTCATGCAAGCGTATCAGCGCGATTTCATTCGTTTTGCCATCGATCGCGGCGTTTTGCGCTTCGGTGAGTTCACCCTGAAGTCCGGGCGTACCAGTCCATACTTCTTCAATGCCGGCCTGTTCAACTCGGGTTCGGCCCTGGCGCAGCTGGGTCGTTTCTACGCGGCGGCCATCGTCGAGAGCGGCATTCCCTTCGACGTATTGTTTGGCCCGGCCTACAAAGGCATCCCTTTGGCGGCGACCACCGCAGTGGCCCTGGCTGAACATCACGACCGTGATTTGCCATGGTGCTTCAACCGCAAAGAGGCCAAGGCCCACGGCGAAGGCGGCAGCCTGGTCGGCGCGCCATTGACCGGTGATGTGCTGATCATCGACGACGTGATCACCGCCGGCACCGCGATCCGCGAAGTGATGCAGATCATCGCTTCCCAGGACGGCGCCAAGGCAGCGGGCGTGCTGATCGCCCTGAACCGCCAGGAGCGTGGCAACGGTGAGCTGTCGGCGATCCAGGAAGTGGAGCGTGATTTCGGCATTCCGGTGATCAGCATTGTTTCGCTGAATCAGGTGCTGGAATTCCTCGCCGACGATCCGCAGCTCAAGCAACACCTGCCAGCCGTAGAAGCCTACCGCGCCCAATTCGGCGTCTGACCCTGTAGGAGCCAGCTTGCTGGCGATCAATGCAACGCGGTGTGTCAGGCACGCCGCTTTGGCGGGAAGGGGTTACGTACAAATAAAGAGCCCCCGTTCGGGTCATCCGGACGGGGGCCTTTTTATTTCTGATACCTGTTTATCGAAGTTTTTGCCACTTGAGCGCGAGTTGGACGGTCAGCTTCAGGTTGAACAGCGCAAACACCATCAGTGCAAACACAACCATCACGTAAAGCGTGCGATCCACATCAAACGCCCACAGATCCAGTTTGCTGCTGCCCATGATGTTCACCGCGGCAGGCAAGTTGACGTAAAACAGTGCCATGAATGCACTCGTCAGCGGCAAGGCGCAGCTGAACAACGCGTTAATCACATTCTCTCGACCACGTTTCCTGGCTTGCGCGCCGGACTGCTTTTCATCGAGCATCAGCGCTTCGTTCAACCTCGGCCACGCAAGGTTGAACATGAAGGTGGTCAGGGTCAGCAGCAGGCCACTGACCGCGACGACGTCACTGAACGGCATTCAGGCCCAGTGTCTGGCACAACAGCGCATGGGAGTCTTCGCTGATTTCGAACTGCCCGGCACTGCCTTTACGTTTGATGATGGGTTTGAAGGTTGGCTCGTTCTGTGTGATCAGCATGTTCAGCTCATCGCGAATAACGTCCGAACTGATCACCACCAGATACACCGTTTGCGCGTGTTCTGCAGATTCGATCACGGCGCGCATGCTGTGCTGCAGAATCTCGTCCAGTTGATTGCGAAAGCGTGAAACCGTGTTTTTCAGCAGGGTTTTGCTTTGGCTCTGGGTCAGCTGGAAAATCGTTGATATCTGCGATTCGGTCGGCAGGGTTTGCCCGAAGTAGCTTTGAATCAAATACAGCAAGCGGTCCTGTTTCGCTTCATCGGCCCGGCTCGGCATACCGCCTTCTACTAGCATTTTCAAGTATTCGGTCAGGCTCGCCTTGGCGATACGCTGTAGGGCGTGGGCGATTTCGTGATCGGAAATTCTAAGTGTCTTTTTGACCGGCTCCTTTTGCTCGAGGTCGAATGCCTGGGCGTCGATCGTGAAGGAAATCTGCATGGCTGATCACCTCCGAGGCTATTTTTTGCTGGCAGGGTTGGAGGTTTCGACCCTTTTGATCGCTGCGGGTTTGTCGGCTTTCTTTGGATAGGGATCAATCACGGCGTCGCCCTGGCCGGAAAGAACTTTCCATCCATTGCGCGTGTGTTTCGATTTCAGATACTGAGGGCATGGCGGGATCGAGGTCTTTGCCTGATTCGAATACTGATGTCCGCAGTCCACGCATTCAAAGGTGCCTGCTGAAACATCGCTGCCGTAAGGAACGTAGTCTTTTTGCATGAGGTCATTCTCCTGTGGATACAGGGAAGATCCTATGCGGACTAATACTGACGGGATGTCAGACGTTTCGCTGAGTTAGGTCGGACGTTTCCGGTGCGCATAAAAAAGATCGCAGACTTCGTCAGCTCCTACGGAATATTCGTACGTCCGTAGGCGCTGCCGCAGGCTGCGACCTTTTGCAGTTCTAGAATCAGTGACGCTTGCGATTGCTGATCAAAGTACCCACGCCGGTATCGGTGAAGATTTCCAGCAAGATCGCATTCGGCACCCGACCATCAATGATCAGCGAGCTGCCCACGCCACCCTGAACCGCTTCCAGCGCGCAACGGATCTTCGGCAGCATGCCACCGTAGATCGTGCCGTCGGCAATCAGGTCGTCGACCTGCTGAGTGCTCAGGCCGGTCAGGACCTGGCCCGACTTGTCCATCAACCCGGCGATGTTGGTCAGCAGCATCAACTTCTCGGCTTTCAGCGCTTCGGCCACCTTGCCGGCCACCAGGTCGGCGTTGATGTTGTACGACTCGCCGTTGGCACCGACGCCGATTGGCGCGATCACCGGGATGAAGTCGCCTTTGACCAGCAGGTTCAGCAAGTCGGTATTGATACCGACCACTTCACCGACGTGGCCGATGTCGATGATTTCCGGTTGGGTCATCTCCGGCGTCTGGCGGGTGACGGTGAGTTTCTTCGCGCGAATCAGCTCGGCGTCTTTGCCGGTCAGGCCGATGGCGCTGCCGCCATGACGGTTGATCAGGTTGACGATGTCTTTGTTGACCTGGCCACCCAGGACCATTTCCACCACGTCCATGGTTGCCGCGTCGGTGACGCGCATGCCATCGACAAAGTGGCTCTCGATCGACAGTCGCTTGAGCAGGTCACCGATTTGCGGGCCGCCACCGTGAACCACCACCGGGTTGATCCCGACGGCTTTCATCAGCACGATGTCGCGGGCGAAGCCGGTTTTCAGCTCCTCGCTTTCCATCGCGTTGCCGCCGTATTTGATCACCAGCGTCTTGCCGACATAGCGGCGGATGTAAGGCAGCGCTTCGGACAGGACCTTGGCGGTGTTGGCGGCGGCTTCGCGTTCGAGGGTCATTCAGGGCTCCGGGTGAATCAGAACGGTAGTTGGAGATCAGGTGCAACACGCTTCAACTGGACTTTGAAAACGTCCTTGATGCGCTGCAATTCAGCCTCGTCATCGGCCTCGAAGCGCAGCACCAGCACCGGTGTGGTGTTGGACGCGCGCACCAGGCCCCAGCCTTTGGCATAGTCGACTCGCACGCCGTCGATGGTGGTCAGGTCGGCGCCTTCGCCCCACTTCGCGTCGTGCAATGCATCAATGATGCTGAATTTGCTCTCTTCGGTCACATGGATATTGATTTCCGGCGTAGAAATATCATTCGGGAAGGTCGCAAACAGCTCTTCCGCGGTGGATTTTTCCTTGCTGAGGATCTCCAGCAGCCGTGCGGCGCTGTAAATGCCATCGTCGAAACCGAACCAGCGTTCCTTGAAGAAAATGTGCCCACTCATTTCGCCGGCCAACAGGGCGCCGGTTTGTTTCATTTTCTTTTTGATCAACGAGTGACCGGTCTTCCACATTAGCGGACGACCGCCGTATTCCTTGATCAGTGGCGTCAGGCGACGGGTGCATTTGACGTCGAAGATGATTTCCGCGTCCGGATTGCGCGCCACAACGTCGCGGGCGAACAGCATCAGCAGGCGGTCCGGGTAGACGATGCTGCCGGTGTTGGTCACTACGCCAACGCGGTCGCCGTCGCCGTCGAAGGCCAGGCCGATGTCGGCGTTGGTTTCCTTGACCTTGGCGATCAGGTCGACAAGGTTTTCAGGCTTGCCCGGGTCCGGGTGGTGGTTCGGGAAGTTGCCGTCCACTTCGCAGAACAGCGGGATGACTTCGCAGTTCAGCGCTTCGATCAGTTGCGGGGCGATCACGCCGGCCGCGCCGTTGCCGCAGTCGACCACGACTTTGAGGCGGCGGGCCAGCTTGATGTCCTGGACGATTTCGGTGTTGTAGCGATCGAGGATCTCGACCTTGGTGATGCTGCCCTTGCCGCTGCTCAGGTTGTTGGTCTTGAGGCGGTCGTGCAGGGCCTGGATCTGTTCGTTGGCCAAGGTGTCACCAGCGATGACGATCTTGAAGCCGTTGTAGTTCGACGGGTTGTGGCTGCCGGTGAGCATTACGCCGGATTTGCCGGCCAGTACGTTGGCGGCGTAGTACAGCGCCGGAGTTGGCACCAGGCCGACGTCACTGACGTGGCAACCGGCCTCGGCCAAGCCTTTGATCAGCTGCTCGACCAGTTCCGGGCCAGACAGGCGACCGTCGCGGCCAACGGAGACGTTCGGTTCGTCCTGGGCCAGGCTTTGGGCGCCAATGGCGCGACCGAGCCAGTAAGCGGTTTCAGCGTTCAAGAATTCCGGGACGGTGCCGCGAATGTCGTACGCGCGGAAAATGCTGTCGGGGAACTTGGGTGCGACTTGGGCTGGGGTGCTCATCTGTGGGAATGCTCCATCTCGAAAGTGGCTGGACCTGCGCGCGAAGAACGCTTCGGCGGGTTCGAACTGAAGGGTATGACGGCGTTTTTCGCAGAGAGTTCGTGGTGCGAAAAGGCCATGCCACCAACGCCAACCAGGATTTGGCCAGCCAATGCCTTGTTTTCCAGTGTTAAACCTTCCAGATGACGGCTATGCAATTTTCATTCTGAAAATGCAGAGCACCCTTCAGGCCGGGCAGGGCGCCCAGCCTGAAAACCAGAAATCAATGCTTGCCGGAATGCCCGAAACCGCCCGCACCGCGCTCGGTTTCAACGAACTCTTCGACCATCTCGAAGTGCGCTTGAACCACCGGCACCAGAACCAGCTGGGCCAAACGCTCGCCGACCACCATGTTGAAATCGGTCTGGCCACGGTTCCAGCACGAAACCATCAACGGACCCTGGTAATCGGAGTCGATCAGGCCGACCAGGTTGCCCAGCACGATGCCGTGTTTATGGCCCAGGCCGGAGCGCGGCAGAATCAGCGCCGCCAGGCCAGGATCGCCAATGTAGACGGACAGGCCGGTCGGAATCAGCACGGTTTCACCCGGTTTGATCACGATGTCTTTTTCCAGCATGGCGCGCAGGTCGAGGCCGGCGGAGCCTGGGGTGGCGTATTGCGGCAGCGGGAATTCGGTACCGATGCGTGGGTCGAGGATCTTGGCTTGCAAAGCGTGCATGTAAATTAAACCTGGTTCAGACGTTCGGCGATAAAAGTGATCAGCTGGCGAGCAATCTTGCTCTTGCTGGTCTGGGCGAAAAGTGTGGCGTGGAGCTCACGGTCGATCACGCTGCAGGCGTTTTCTTCGCTATTGAAGCCAATGCTCGGGTTGGCGACGTCGTTGGCGACGATCAAATCGAGGTTCTTGTCTTTCAACTTGCGCGCAGCGTAATCGAGCAGGTGTTCGGTTTCAGCGGCGAAACCGACGCTGAATGGGCGGTCGGGGCGCGTGGCAATGGTGGCCAGAATGTCTGGGTTGCGGACCATTTGTAGTAGCAAGCCGTCGCCGTTCGTAGGGTCTTTCTTGAGTTTCTGTGGGGCGACGACTTCCGGGCGGTAGTCCGCGACTGCCGCCGAGGCGATGAACAGGTCGCAAGGGATCGCGGCTTCGCAAGCGGCGAGCATGTCGCGGGCGCTGACCACGTCGATGCGGGTGACGCGATCCGGCGTCGGCAGGTGCACCGGGCCGGTGATCAGGGTCACGCGGGCGCCTGCTTCAACGGCGGCTTCGGCCAGGGCAAAGCCCATTTTCCCGGAGCTGTGGTTGGTGATGTAGCGCACCGGGTCGATGTTTTCCTGGGTCGGGCCGGCGGTGATCAGCACGTGTTTGCCGGTCAGCGCCTGGCGCTGGAAGCAGTCCGCCGCGCATTGGGCGAGTTCGACGGCTTCGAGCATGCGGCCCAGGCCAACGTCACCACAGGCCTGGCTACCGGAGGCAGGGCCGAAGGCCTTGATGCTGCGGCTTTCGAGGGTTTGCAGGTTGGCCTGGGTCGCCGGGTCGCGCCACATGGCCTGGTTCATCGCCGGAGCGACGGCGACCACAGCGTCGGTGGCCAGCACCAGCGTGGTCAGCAGGTCGTCGGCGATGCCTTGGGCCAGACGGGCGATCAGGTCCGCGGTCGCCGGAGCGATCAGCACCATATCGGCCCACTTGGCGAGTTCGATGTGGCCCATCGCCGCTTCGGCCGCCGGGTCCAGCAGGTCCAGGTGGACCGGGTGCCCGGACAGGGCCTGCATGGTCAGCGGAGTGATGAACTCGGCGCCGCCACGGGTCATGACCACGCGCACTTCGGCGCCCTGATCGATCAGGCGGCGAACCAGATCGGCGCTCTTGTAGGCAGCAATACCGCCGCCGACGCCCAGAACGATGCGTTTCCGATACAGCCGCTGCATAGGTCTGCCTTTCATTTCGTTGATGACTGCGTAGCGATACCCCCTCCCCAGGAGTGAAATCGCCCACAAAAAAGATGGGCTACGATATCACAGCGACCGCTACGGAACAGCGGCGCCCACAGACAGGGAGGTGCTATGAGTATTCGCGATTGGCCGGTGGCCGAGCGGCCGCGGGAGAGGTTACTGGAGTTGGGTTCGGCGAGCCTTTCGGACGCAGAGCTGTTGGCGATTTTTTTACGGACCGGCGTGTCGGGTAAAAGCGCGGTGGATCTGGCGCGACATTTGTTGAGTCAATTTGGCAGTTTGCGCGCATTGCTTGAAGCAGATTTGAAAACCTTCAGCGGGCAGTTGGGGCTCGGGCCGGCAAAGTTTGCGCAGTTGCAGGCAGTGTTGGAAATGGCCCGTCGGCATCTGGCTGAGCGCTTGCGCCACAGCTCCGTGCTGGAGAATCCGTTGATGGTGCGTGATTACCTCAAGTCGATGTTGCGACATGAGCCTCATGAAGTATTTGGTTGTCTGTTTCTCGATTCGAAACATCGAGTGCTGGCGTTTGAATCACTGTTTCGCGGCTCTATCGACTGCACCAGCGTTTATCCGCGTCAGGTGGTCAAGCGCGCTTTGGCTCACAACGCCGCAGCTTTGATCCTTTGCCACAACCATCCCTCAGGCAATCCCGACCCAAGTCATGCCGACCGAAAGCTGACCAAGCGCCTGCAAGAGGCGTTGGACTTGATCGATGTGCGGATACTCGACCATTTCATCATCGGCGACGGGGATCCGCTGTCGATGGCTGAGTACGGGTGGATGTAGGCGAGGGTTGCGAAACTCCCTGTAGGAGCGAGCTTGCTCGCGAAGAACGTGAACGATGACGCAGCGTGTCTGGTTGCCCGCGTTGTCCGTCCGTTTTTCGCGAGCAAGCTCGCTCCTACAGGGTTTTGCGACAAGCTGTTATTTGAGGTTGACCTTGGAGTAGTCCTGGCGGCCAAACGGGCTGACCGCATACCCCTCGACTTCCTTGCGCATCAGCGCGAAGGCCGTCGGGTGGGCCAGCGGCAGCCACAGCGCCTGTTGCTGGATCTGCGCCTGAGCCTGTTCATAGAGCTTGGTGCGTACACCTTGCTCGGAGGTGGTCTTGCCGGCACTGATCAGCTTGTCCAGGTCCTGGTTGCAGTAACGGGCGAAGTTGGTGCCGGACTTGACCGCCGCGCAGGAGAACTGCGGCGTCAGGAAGTTATCCGGGTCGCCGTTGTCGCCAGCCCAGCCCATGAACAGCAGGTCGTGTTCGCCGGCCTTGGCGCGGCGGATCACTTCGCCCCATTCGATCACGCGAATCTCGGCCTGAATGCCGATTTCCGCCAGGTCCGACTGGAGCAGCTGCGCGCCGAGGCTTGGATTGGGGTTAAGCAGGCTTCCGGACGGGCGGGTCCAGATCGTCGTCTGGAAACCGTCTTTCAGGCCGGCCTTGGCCATCAATGCCTTGGCTTTTTCAACGTCATGCGCGTAGCCCGGCAAGCCTTTGGCGTAGCTCCAGGTATTCGGTGGATACGGGCCGTTGGCGGCTTCGGCGGTGTCTTCGAACACGGCTTTGACGTAGTTGGCCTTGTCGAACGCGAGGTTGATCGCCTGGCGCACTTCAGGCTTGTCCAGCGGCGGATGCTGGCTGTTGATGGCAACGAACGCGGTCATGAACGCGTCAGTCTTTTCGACTTTCAGTGTCGGCTCTTTCAGCGCGGCTTGTACGTCCAGTGGTTTGGGCGAGAGGGCGATCTGGCACTCGTTACGACGCAGTTTCTGCAACCGCACGTTGGCGTCCGGGGTGATGGCGAAGATCAGCGGGTCCACCGAAGGCTTGCCACGGAAGTAGTCCGGGTTGGCCTTGTAGCGAATCGTGGCGTCCTTCTGAAAACGCGTGAACACGAACGGGCCGCTGCCGATCGGCTGGCTGTTGAGCTTCTCCGGGGTGCCGGCTTTCAGCAACTGGTCGGCGTATTCGGCGGAGTAGATTGAGGCGAAGCCCATGCTCAGGGTCGGCAGGAAGGTCGATTCCGGATGATCGAGCGTGAAGCGCACGGTCAGCGGGTCCAGCGCGTCGATCTTCTTGATCAGTGCCGGCAATTGCATCGATTGCGCGTGCGGGAAGCCGCTCTGCGCCACTTTGTGCCACGGATTTGCCGGGTCGAGCATGCGCTCGAAGCTGAATTTCACGTCTTCGGCGGTCAGTTCGCGGGTCGGGCTGAAATATTCGGTGCGGTGGAATTTCACCTGCGGGTGCAGCTTGAACACGTAGGTCAGGCCATCCGGGCTGACTTCCCAGCTATCCGCGAGGCCTGCGACCACTTTGCCGCTGGCGGTATCGAAGTCCACCAAGCGGTTCATCAGCACGTCGGCCGAGGCGTTGGTGGTGGTCAGCGAGTTGTATTGCACCACGTCGAACCCTTCCGGGCTGGCCTCGGTGCAGACGCTCAGGGCGGCGGCGTGGGCCAGCGGGCTCAGTAGAAGCGGGGCGAGCAACAGCGGTAGGGCAGCGAGGCGCATGGTCGGATTCCTTTACAGATCGAAGGCCCATCTGCAAGTGCAGTCTGGAAAAGGCTTACCCTAGAGGGCTCTTTTGTAAATGACTATCCCCTTTTTCATTTTAAGGGGACTATGTGCGATCGTTTTCGGTGAATGCCGGCCGAGAAAACCCCAGGATTGGCCGGTTGGCCGATTTTCTGCGACGAGCGGTCTTTATCGACGATAGCCTTTACCCAAGGCGCTCGCAGCCTGAAAAATGGGGTTTTTATCAAGTCTGTTCGCACGGAATGTTGTTGCACCTCAGTCTTTCTGGTATAAAGCAGCGCTCTTTTCTAGGGGCCCGGTTCCTTCACTGTAGGTGTAGCCGGTAAGACCTCTAAAGAAACGCGGCGCCTGGCGCCAAATGACTGAGAGATTAAGCGGCCAACCCATGCCGGGTTGGGCATGTGGTTTTAGAGGGCTGAGGCATGTCGAGAGTATGTCAAGTTACCGGTAAGGGTCCGGTGACTGGGAATAACATTTCCCACGCAAACAACAAAACCCGTCGTCGTTTCCTGCCGAACCTGCAGCATCACCGCTTCTGGGTTGAAGAAGAGAAACGTTTCGTGCGTCTGCGCGTATCTGCCAAAGGCATGCGTATCATCGACAAGCGTGGCATCACTGTCGTGCTGGCCGAAATCCGCGCCGCTGGCAAGATCTAAGGGAGCTAATCATGCGTGAATTGATTCGTTTGATTTCGAGCGCCGGTACTGGTCACTTCTACACTACCGACAAGAACAAGCGCACTACTCCGGACAAAATCGAGATCAAGAAATTTGATCCGGTTGTTCGCAAGCACGTGATCTACAAAGAAGGCAAAATCAAGTAATTGATTTTTCCCTCTTACGAAAAAGGCCCGTATCGCGAGATACGGGCCTTTTTTGTTGCCTGAGGGTTTTGCGTTGGTTGTCAGGGCCTCATCGCGAGCAGGCTCGCTCCCACAGGTTTTGTGATCGACATAGATCCCTGTGGGAGCGAGCCTGCTCGCGATGAGGCCGGCCCGAACAACGCAAATCTTCAGGCCTTCTGTTCAAACGCCACATAAATCTTGCGGCACGGTTCCAGCACTTCCCAGGTGCCACGAAAGCCTGCCGGGATCACAAAGCGATCACCCACGCGCAGTGTCTTGGCATTGCCGTCGAGGTCACGCAGCACTGAAACACCCTGAACGATTTCGCAGTATTCGTGCTCGGTGAAGTTCACCGTCCACTGGCCGATGGCGCCTTCCCACACGCCGGCGTTCAACTGGCCGCAAGGGCTGTTGTAGTGGTTGTAAACCACTTGCTCGGGGTCGCCCTTCAGGATTTTCGCCGGGCCCGGCCTGTAACGCTCGGGCTCGGTAGTGGCTTGGCTAAAATCGACGATATTCTGGATGCTCATTATTGTTATCCCCCGTGATTGCGGCGCGAGTGGCTGAAAAGGTGCTGGAAAGCCCAAAGTCTATGTTTATTAAAATGAACACCGCAAGGCCGTTTACCGACCTTATGTCAAATATATTGAAACAACCCCGGCCACTGGTTTAGGGTGACGGTTGCCTTCGGCCGAATTGCAGGCTGGCTGGGCAGAATTCCTGGGGACGTCCGCGAAGAACGCGGGGCGCTCGTATTCAATAAGAGGAGGACACTCGAATGACCACCCTGACTCGTGCCGATTGGGAACAGCGGGCTCGCGATCTGAAGATCGAAGGCCGCGCCTACATCAATGGCGAATACACCGATGCCGTCTCCAGCGAGACCTTCGAGTGCATCAGTCCGGTCGATGGCCATCTGCTGGGCAAGATCGCCAGCTGTGACGCCGCCGACGCCCAGCGCGCTGTTGAAAACGCTCGCGCCACGTTCAATTCCGGCGCCTGGTCGCGTTTGGCCCCGACCAAACGCAAAGCCACCATGATCCGTTTCGCCGGCCTGCTGAAACAGAACGCCGAAGAGCTGGCCCTGCTTGAAACCCTGGACATGGGCAAGCCAATCAGCGATTCGCTGTACATCGACGTTCCCGGCGCGGCGCAAGCCCTGAGCTGGAGCGGTGAGGCTATCGACAAGATCTACGACGAAGTCGCTGCGACCCCGCACGATCAGTTGGGTCTGGTCACTCGCGAGCCGGTCGGCGTTGTCGGCGCCATCGTGCCGTGGAACTTCCCGCTGATGATGGCCTGCTGGAAACTCGGCCCGGCGCTGTCCACCGGTAACTCGGTGATCCTCAAGCCATCCGAAAAATCACCGCTGACCGCCATCCGCATCGCGGCGCTGGCCGTTGAAGCCGGCATCCCGAAAGGCGTACTGAACGTGCTGCCGGGCTACGGTCACACGGTCGGCAAGGCCCTGGCCCTGCACAACGATGTCGACACGCTGGTGTTCACCGGTTCGACCAAGATCGCCAAGCAACTGCTGATCTACTCGGGCGAATCGAACATGAAGCGCGTCTGGCTCGAAGCCGGCGGCAAGAGCCCGAACATCGTGTTCGCCGATGCCCCGAACCTGCAGGAAGCTGCGGAAGCGGCTGCGGGCGCCATCGCCTTCAACCAGGGCGAAGTCTGCACCGCCGGTTCGCGTCTGCTGGTCGAGCGTTCGATCAAGGACCAGTTCCTGCCGTTGGTGATCGAGGCCTTGAAGGCCTGGAAGCCGGGCAACCCGCTGGACCCGGCGACCAACGTCGGCGCGCTGGTGGACACCCAGCAGATGAACACCGTGCTGTCCTACATCGAATCCGGCCACACCGACGGCGCCAAACTGGTTGCTGGCGGCAAGCGCACGCTGCAGGAAACCGGTGGCACCTACGTTGAGCCGACGATTTTCGACGGCGTCAGCAACGCGATGAAAATCGCCCAGGAAGAAATCTTTGGCCCGGTATTGTCGGTCATCGCTTTCGATACCGCCGAAGAAGCCGTCGCGATTGCCAACGACACGCCTTACGGCCTGGCTGCTGCGGTGTGGACCAAGGACATCTCGAAGGCTCACCTGACCGCCCGGGCCTTGCGTGCCGGTAGCGTGTGGGTCAACCAGTACGACGGTGGCGACATGACCGCTCCGTTTGGTGGCTTCAAGCAGTCGGGCAACGGTCGTGACAAATCGCTGCATGCGTTCGACAAGTACACCGAGCTGAAGGCGACCTGGATCAAGTTGTAATTTGATGTGAGCCCCGGAGGTTTCCGGGGCTCAACGCAGATCCCCTGTGGGAGCGAGCCTGCTCGCGATGGCGGTATGACAGTCGACGTCAATGTTGAATGTTGCTCCGTCATCGCGAGCAGGCTCGCTCCCACAGTGTTTTGTGTTGCACAAAAAATATCCACAGGAGCGTGGAACATGCGTTGGGCGACTTATTTCGCCGTGTTGGCGTCTGTCTTGAGTGTCGGCCTGGCCCTGGGTGTCAGCATGCCGCTGGTATCGTTTCGCCTGGAAGGCTGGGGTTACGGTTCGTTCGCCATCGGCGTAATGGCCGCGATGCCGGCGATTGGCGTATTGCTGGGGGCGAAGATCTCCAGCCATCTGGCGGCGCGGCTCGGCACGGCCAATCTGATGCGCTTGTGCCTGTGGGCCGGGGCGGCCTCCATCGGTTTGCTGGCGCTGTTGCCGAGTTATCCGGTGTGGCTGGTGCTGCGGCTGATGATCGGGGTGATCCTGACCCTCGTCTTTATCTTGGGTGAAAGCTGGATCAACCAGTTGGTGGTCGAGCAATGGCGCGGTCGGCTGGTGGCGCTGTATGGCAGCAGCTATGCGCTGAGTCAGCTGGCCGGGCCTTTGTTGTTGGGTGTTCTGGGGACTGAGCTCGATTATGGATTCTGGGTCGGGGTCGGTTTGCTGACGGCGGCACCGTTCCTGTTGCTCGGCCGCAGCGGTGCGCCGACCAGCGAAGCCTGCAGCGTGACTTTCAGCGACTTGTGGGGCTTCTGCCGAGGCCTGCCGGCGATTGCCTGGGGCGTGGCGCTGTTCGCGGCGTTCGAGGCGATGATCCTGACCTTGTTGCCGGTCTATTGCCTGCGCCAGGGCTTTACCACGGAAATCGCCTTGGCGATGGTCAGCACTGTGGTGGTGGGCGATGCCTTGCTGCAATTGCCGATTGGCGCACTGGCGGATCGCTTGTCGCGACGTACGTTGTTCACCGGTTGCGCTGTGGTGCTGATGCTCTCGAGCCTGGCGATTCCATTGCTCATCGACACGTTGCTGATCTGGCCATTGTGGGTGTTGTTCGGCGCCAGTGCCGGGGGCTTGTTCACCTTGTCGCTGATCCTGATCGGCGAGCGTTATCGCGACGATGCGCTGGTGCGGGCCAATGCGCATATTGCGCAGCTATGGGGCATTGGTTGCCTGGTCGGACCATTGGCGGCTGGTGCCGGTAGTCAGTGGATTAGCGGTCATGCGTTGCCGCTGTTGATGGCGGCGGGTGCGTTAGGACTGGTGATTTTGTTGTCGCGCCAAGGTGCGTTCGGCACGGTGGCCGAGCCTGCCTGAAACCGAAATGTAGGAGCGAGCCTGCTCGCGATGGTGTGTCAGCCAAACCTGTGTGGCTGACACACCAT
>NZ_JAHBDB010000008.1:0-116963 GCF_019956105.1 Pseudomonas sp. BF-RE-25 | reverse complement strand
TTGCTGGCGATGGGGCCCTGACGGTTGATGCGAAGCTCCAGGCCGCCATCGCCAGCAAGCCGGCTCCTACAGAGGGGATGCGGGTCAGTCCATCAGGCCCCATTCGCCGGGTTGTGCGTTGGGTCCCGGTGATGCGTCGGCATGCAGCTTGAGCCGCAGGCGCAAATTGTTCAGCGAGTCCGCATGCTTCAAGGCCTCTTCTTCGCCGATAGCGCCTTCGATCACCAGTGCGTACAGCGCGCAATCGAACGTCTGCATGCCCTGTTCGGTCGACTTCTCCATGATCCCTTTGAGCTCGTCGAATTCATTGCGCCGTATCAGGTCGCCTACGGTCGGCGTGCCCAGCATCACTTCTACCGCCGCCCTGCGTTGACCGTCGCGAGTGCGCACCAGACGCTGGGAAACGAACGCTTTAAGGTTGTTGCCCAGGTCATGCAGCAGTTGCATCCGCCGTTCTTGCGGGAAGAAATTGATAATGCGATCCAGCGCCTGATGGGCGTTGTGGGCATGCAAGGTGGAAATCACCAAATGTCCGGTGTCGGCAAACGCCAGCGCATGCTCCATGGTCTCGCGGTCGCGGATCTCACCGATCAGCACCACATCGGGCGCCTGGCGCAGGGTGTTTTTCAGCGCGGTATGAAAACTGCGGGTATCGACGCCGACCTCGCGCTGATTGATGATCGATTTTTTGTGCCGGTGGATGTACTCGATAGGGTCTTCGATGGTGACGATATGCCCGCTGCTATGGCGGTTGCGGTAATCGATCAACGCCGCCAGCGAGGTCGACTTGCCTGAGTCGGTGGCGCCGACGAACAGCATCAGCCCTTGTTTGAGCATCACCGCTTCCAGCAGCACGGGTGGTAACTTGAGGTCTTCGAAACGCGGAATGTCGAGCTTGATGTTGCGCACCACGATCGACACATCGTTGCGCTGCTTGAAAATATTGACCCGAAAGCGCCCGACACCCGACAACGAAATCGCCAGGTTCATCTCCAGCTCCCGATCGAACTCCAATCGCTGTTCGGCGTCCATGATGGACGCGGCAATCGCGGCGATTTCCCCCGGTTTGAACGGCTGGTCGGCCAATGGTTTGAGTACACCGTCAAACCGGGCGCAGGGTGGCGCACCGGTGGACAGGTACAAATCGGAACCCTCCTGGCTGGACAGGGTCTTTAACAGCGCATCGATTTCCATGGCAAAAAACACCCGCGAAGCATTCAATGAACAGAAATGACCCGAAAAATCGGTCATTCAGCGTCTACCGCCCTAGGATAGTAGACGCCGTCACCCCGACCGACGTGCAGGACACCTTGATGAACGCAGTACCCACCGGCAGCGATGCCCAGGCCTTGATTGCCAGACTGGACTGGACGTGCACCCCGCTCGGCGCCGCCAGTGACTGGCCGCAGAGCCTGCGCACGGCGGTGGACATCGTGATTCACTCACCGATGCCGATGCTGTTGCTGTGGGGGCCGCAGCTTACGCAGATCTATAACGACGGCTTCGCGCTGCTGGCCGGCAGCAAGCATCCGCACGCTTTCGGACAACCGACGCACCAGATATGGCCAGAACTCAAAGACTTTACCGACCCGATTTACAGCGCCGTCCTACAAGGCCAGGTGCGGACTTACAGCGAACAGCGCTTCACCCTGCAACGCGACGGGAATGATTCCGACTTCTGGCTGGATTTGACCTACAGCCCGATCCGCGATGAACACGCCGACGTCGCCGGGATTCTGGTCACGGCCATTGAAACCAATGAACGCCGACGCATCGCCCTCGAACTGGAGCAACGCTCGGCCGCCAGCCTGAAGGCACAGCGCGAGACCGAGGAACGCCTGCAACTGGCGCTGGCCGCCACTGACGCCGTCGGCACCTGGGACTGGGACATCGGCGAAGACCGCTTCATTGCCGACGCGCACTTCGCCCAATTGCACGGCATCGACCCGCTACTCGCCAGTCAGTTGCCCATCAGCGACTATCTCGAAGCCGTGCATCCGGAAGACCGCTCGATGGTCACCCGCGGCATCAAGCAGTGCATCACTCAGGGCAGCGAATACGCCGAGGAATATCGCCTGCTGCAACCCGACGGTCAGTTGCGCTGGGTGTTTGCCCGGGGCCGTTGTTACAAGGACCACCATGGCCGGCCGATCCGTTTCCTCGGCGCCGCGCTGGACCTGACCGAACGAAAACACACCGAACAGGCCTTGCGTCAGAGTCAGACCGAGCTGCAACTGATCATCAACGCCATGCCGATCCTGATCAGTTACGTCGACAGCGAGGAACGCTTTCGCCTGAACAATGCGGCGTACCTCGACTGGTACGGCCTGACGCCCCAAGAGCTTTACGGTCGGACCATTCGTGAGGTGCTGGGTGAAGAAGCCTACGCCTTGCGTGCCGAATACATCGCCGAAGCATTGGCTGGCAGGACCTGCTGTTTCAGCATCAGCACGCCGCATCGTGATGGCAGCACTCGACAAGCCTTGATGAATTACCTGCCCCGCCACGGGCCGGATGGCGCGGTGAACGGTTTCTACATTTTTGTGATCGACGAAACCGAGCGCAAACAGACCGAAGAAGCCTTGCGCAACCTCAACGAAACCCTTGAGGAACGTGTCGCCGCCCGTACCCAGCAATTGGCCGAAGCGAACCAGCGCCTGCAAAACGAAATGTTCGAACGCGAGCGCGCCGAAGATGCCCTGCGCCATGCGCAAAAAATGGAAGCGGTCGGCCAGCTCACCGGCGGCATCGCCCATGACTTCAACAACATGCTCACCGGGATCATCGGCAGCCTCGACCTGATGCAGCGCTACATCGCCGATGGGCGTACCGCCGAGATCGGCCGTTTCACCGAAGCGGCGGTGTCGTCAGCCAACCGCGCAGCCGCCCTGACCCATCGCCTGCTCGCTTTCTCCCGGCGCCAGTCGCTGGACCGCAAGCCGCTGAACGCCAACGAACTGATTCATTCTCTGGAAGACTTGCTCAGCCGCACCAAGGGCGACCACATCGAGCTGAAACTGCAACTGGCCGATGAAGCCTGGCCGGTCAGCACCGACGTCAGCCAACTGGAAAACGCCCTGCTCAATCTGGTGATCAATGCGCGTGATGCCATGCCCGATGGCGGCGAGTTGCGTATCGAAACCGCCAATGTCTATCTGGACAGCAGTGACATCAACATCCTGGAACCCGTCAAGGCCGGGGATTACCTGATGATCGCCGTCAGTGACAACGGCACCGGCATGACCCCGAAAGTGTTGGCCAAGGCGTTCGATCCATTTTTCACCACCAAACCTATCGGCCAGGGCACGGGGCTGGGTTTGTCGATGATCTACGGTTTTGCCCAGCAGTCGGGCGGCCACGTGAGCCTGTTCAGCCTGCCGGGCCAGGGCACCAGCGTGCGCCTGTTCTTGCCGCGTTTGCACGAGATGGAGCCGCAAGATGTGCTGACGCCGGTCATCGGCGAGGCCCCCTCGGCGATAGCCGGGGAAACCGTGGTGTTGGTGGAAGATGATCCGGCGGTGCGCATGCTGGTGTTCGATCTGCTCAAGGAGCTGGGTTATCGCGCCCACGAGGCCGAAGATGCGAAGACCGCCCTGCCCCTGCTCGAATCCGATTTGCGGGTCGATCTGCTGGTGACCGATGTCGGGCTGCCGGGCATGAACGGTCGGCAATTGGCAGAAATCGCCCGTCAGCACCGTCCGGAGCTCAAAGTGCTGTTCATGACCGGTTACGCGGAAATGGCCGCCGAGCGTCAGAGCTTCCTTGAGGAAGGCATGGACATGGTGGCCAAACCGTTTTCGGTTGACCTGCTGGCCAACAAGATTCGCACGATGATCGGCCAACCCGAGTGAGTTGAGGCATAATCGCGCGCCCCGATCCACCCACATAGCCACTACCGTTGCAAGGTACTCGCCCCATGAAAGCTCAAGCCCGCCACATTCTGGTGAAAACCTCGGAAGAAGCCGAGCAGCTCAAACAACGCATAGCCAAGGGCGAAGCCTTCGATGTGCTGGCCAAGAAGTATTCCACCTGCCCGTCCGGCAAGCGCGGCGGTGATCTCGGTGAAGTACGGCCAGGGCAGATGGTCGGTGTGATTGATGCGGTGATTTTCAAGAAGCCGTTGCGGGTGGTGCATGGGCCGATCAAGAGCAAGTTTGGCTATCACCTGGTGCAGGTGTTTTATCGGGATTGATGGGTTGGCTTGAGGGCCCCATCGCTGGCAAGCCAGCTCCTACAAGGACCGCGAAAAACCTGTAGGAGCTGGCTTGCCAGCGATCCGGTGGCGCAGCCAACCGGCCATTCACCGACTACCTTGGGATCAGTGCCCCAGGCACCTGAATCACCCGACTCGCCAACCGATGCCCCGCCTCGGCCGCCTCCACCGGACTCCCCCCCTTGAGCCGACTGGCCAGGTACGCCGCACTGAACGAATCCCCCGCCGCCGTCGTGTCCACCACGCGTTCGACCTTCTGTGCCGGCACCTCGAACGACTCGCCCTCACAGCGAATCAGGCACGCTTCGGCACCGCGCTTGAGCACCACTTCCGGCGTACCCACCTGCTCGTAAGCGGCGAACACCGCCTCGCAATCGGAAAAATGAAACAGCGCCTGTTCGTCGTCGACAGTCAGCAACGCCAGATCCACATACGGCAACACGCTGCGATACGCCGCCCGAGCGTCCTCGATCGACGCCCACAAACGTGGCCGGTAATTGTTATCGAACACAATCCGCGCATCCCGCTGGCGAGCTTCGATCAGGGTTTCCAGCAACTTCTCCCGACCTTGTACACCGAGCACCGCCAGGGTGATGCCGCTGAAATACAACACGTCGTAATCCGGCAGCGCCGCGAGAATCGGCGCGGCGGCTGGCGTGGTAAAGCAATCGCGGACGGCGGCTTCGTTGCGCCAGTAGAGAAAACGCCGCTCACCGGCGGCGTCGGTCTGGATGCAGTACAAGCCGGGCAAGCGACCGGGCAGGCGCTGGACCATGTCTAGGCCAATGTTTTCGGCGGCCCAGCTTCGGCACATGGCATCGCTGAAACTGTCATCGCCCAGGGCGGTGACGTAATCAACGCTGCCGCCTTCGCCCAATTCCCGGGACAGGTAGACCGCCGTGTTCAAGGTATCGCCGCCGAAGCTCTGTTGCAGACTGCCGTCGGCGCGGTGTTGCAATTCGATCATGCATTCGCCGATCAGGGCGATGCGCGGGATGTTGGGGCCGAGTGTGTTGATGGTGTTCATTGTTGTGGTGTCTCTGGTGGTTCGGTGGTGTCTGGTCGGGCGCATTCGCGGGCAAGCCTCGCTCCTACAGGATTTGTGCCGTAATCATCATTTGCGAATGACACAAAACCTGTAGGAGCGAGGCTTGCCCGCGAAGGCCGCACCTCGGTCTGGAACCTTAGAAACAGGTTTCCATGGTTTCGATGACACTCAACTGCTCATCCACCAGACACCCCGTGCGCCACTTGTCGAACGTCAGGCACGGGTGCGAAGTGCCGAACGAAATGATATCGCCCACCCGCAGCTCAATCCCCGGCGCCACGGTCATGAACGCGTGCTGATCCATCACCGCCGTTACCTTGCAGGCACTGACATCGTCACCCTTTGCCGGCACCACACCAGCCTTGTAACGCAGCAATGGCACCGGCAGCCCGGCGTCGTAGGCCACGTCGCGTTTGCCCAGGGCGATCACTGCAAAACCCGGTTCCGGCAACGATTGCACATGGGCCCAGACTTCCAGCGCCGGGCGCAGGCCTTCGTGCAGATCGCTACGACGGTCGAGCACGCAGCATTGCGCTTCTTTATAGATGCCATGGTCGTGGGCCACGTAGCTGCCAGGGCGCAATACGCTGAGGAAACGTCCGCCAGCGTTCTGCGCTTCGAAGGACTCGGCGATCAGGTCGTACCAGGCCGAACCCGACGCGGTGATGATCGGCTTGGCAATGGCGAACGCGCCGCTGTCCTGCAACTGCACCGCCAGACGCACCAGCGACGCGGCGAACGCACGAATGCCGGTGACCGCATGATCACCGTGAATCACGCCTTCATAACCTTCGATACCGGTCAGTGCCAACGCGGGTTGTGCGCTGATGGCCTTGGCCAGGGCGATCACTTCCTCTTCGGTCCGGCAACCGCAACGACCACCCACCACACCGTACTCGATCATCACGTTCAGGCGCACACCGCGCGAGGCGAAATACGCGCCGAGGTCAGCGACGTTGTCGGGGTGATCGACCATGCAATGGAAATCGAACGTCGGGTCCGCCAACAAATCGGCGATCAGCGCCATGTTCGGCGTCCCCACCAATTGGTTGGCCATCAGCACCCGACGCACACCATGCGCGTACGCAGCGCGGGTTTGCGTGGCGCTGGCCAGGGTGATGCCCCAGGCGCCGGCGTCCAGTTGGCGGCGAAACAAGGCCGGGGTCATGCTGGTTTTGCCGTGAGGCGCGAGTTCGGCGCCGCTGTTGCTGACGAACGCCTGCATCCAGCGAATGTTGTGTTCCAGCGCCTCGCGATGCAGCACCAGCGCCGGCAGGCTGACGTCGCGCACCAGATGGGCACCGGTCTGGGCAAAGCCCTTTTCCACGGCAGCAGTATTTTGGGCAGAAGACATGGTCGAACTCCTCACATTTTCGCGGCCGCGAACAGCCGCTGTTATTCGTTAATGCGACGGGCCAGGCGGTTGGCGTTGTCGATCAACACCCGGCGATAGTCGTTGTAATGCGTCTTGGCATCGGCCCGTGGGGCAACGATGCACAGGGTTGCAATGGCCACGCCGTTCGGGTCTTTGACCGGGGCGGCGAAGCAATGGGTAAAGGTGTCGGCGACACTGTCGAAGGAGAAAAAACCGTCGATGCCGGCCTGACGGATTTCACCGAGAAACTGCTCCAGCGGCAGACGTTCACCGTTGGGCAGGATGAAGTCGTCGTGATCGATCAGGTCGATGATTTCCTGGTCGCTCAGGTGCGCCAGCAACAGGCGCCCGGACGCGGTCCAGGGGATCGGCGCGTTCTCGCCGATGTCCGAGGAAATGCGGAAATGCCGCTCGCCCTCTTTCATCAATGCCACCGTGTATTTGCGCCCGTTGAGCAGGCACATCTGCGCGGTTTCATGGGTCTGGCTGACAATCTCCTGCAGGGCGTGATCGGCCTCGCGGGTCAAGTCGAAATGACGCAAATGCGCCTGCCCGAGGAAGTACAGCTGACGGCCGAGGTAAACGTGACCGTCCTTGCCCACGGGCTCCAGAATCCGCCGTTCGAGCAAGGACGCCACCAGTTCGTAGACCGTGGATTTCGGGCTGCCGATGCCACTGGCAATTTCATTCGGACGCAGGGGCTGGCCGATTTCCTTGAGGAAATCGAGGATATCGAACGCCCGGTCCAGACCGCGAGCCCGGCGCTTGATGGTGTCTTCGGTCATGTTTCAAATTCCCATTCAAAGTGCCGGGAGTTTACCTAGAGTGCTGTGCTGACCGTTAGGCCGCCTTCGCGGGCAAGCCTCGCTCCTACAGACGATGAGCTCATGTAGGAGCGAGGCTTGCCCGCGAAGAATTCACCGCAAATCTCAGGCCTTTTTCTTGTACGCGATGCAGTCGATCTCAACCTTGCAATCAACCATCATGTTCGCCTGCACGCAGGCCCGGGCCGGTGCGTGTTCGGGTTTGAAGTACTCGGAGAAGACCTTGTTGAAACTGGTGAAATCCCGCGGATCTTCCAGCCACACCCCGGCACGCACCACGTCTTCGAGGCCATAACCGGCCTCTTCGAGAATCGCGATCAGGTTCTTCATGGTCTGGTGGGTCTGCTCGACGATGCCGCCAACAATGATCTCGCCATCCAACGCCGGCACCTGGCCAGAAACGTGCAGCCAGCCGTCGGCTTCAACGGCGCGGGCGAAAGGACGAGGCGTACCGCCAGCGGCGCTGCTGCCGGTGCCGTAACGAGTAATGCTCATGAGTGTTTCTCCTGATTGAAAAGCTAGAAGTTAAAACCGCGTGTTTTTGAGGAACTCAGCCAGACGCGGTGATTGCGGGCGTTCGAACAGCTCCTTGGGAGGCCCCTGCTCTTCGATACGCCCCTGATTCATGAAAACGATCTTGTCCGAGACCTCGAAAGCGAAGCGCATTTCGTGGGTCACCAACAGCATGGTCATGCCATCCTCGGCCAGGCCTTTGATCACGCTCAGCACTTCGCCCACCAGTTCCGGGTCGAGGGCCGAGGTGACTTCGTCGAACAGCATCAGGCTCGGGTTCATTGCAATCGCCCGGGCAATCGCCACGCGCTGTTGCTGACCACCCGACAATTGCCCCGGATAGTGATCACGGCGCTCCAGCAAACCGACCCGCTCGAGCCATTTTTCGGCGAGCGCGACAGCCTCGTCCTTGTGCAGCTTTTTGACCTTGAGCAAACCCAGGGTGACGTTCTGCAATGCGGTCAGGTGCGGGAACAGGTTGAACTGCTGGAACGCCATGCCGGTCATGGCGCGATGACGGGCGATGACTTTTTCCGGGTGGCGTATGCGTTTGCCGTTGACCTCGTCATAGCCGATGGATTCGCCATCGAGCATGATCTGTCCACCCTGGAATTCTTCGAGCATGTTCACGCAACGCAGCAGCGTGGTCTTGCCCGAACCGCTGGAGCCGATCAGCGTGACCACGTTGCCGCGCTGCATGGTCAAGTCGACGCCCTTGAGCACTTCGAGCTGGCCATATTTTTTGTGCAGCCCGCGAATGTCCAGCAGGGGCTGCTCATTTGGAACGTTCGAAACTTGAGGTTGAGTCATGGCAAGGCCACCCGCTTTTCAATGTGCCGGCCGAGTAATTCGATGGCGTAGTTGATGACGAAAAACAGAAATCCGGCGAACAGGTAAAACTCCAGCGTCATGAACGTCCGGGCGATGATCTGCTGGGTGCTGAGCAGCAACTCGGCCACGCCGATCACCGACAGCAGCGTCGAAGCCTTGACGATCTCGGTGGACGAATTGACCCAGGTCGGCAGGATCTGCCGCAGCGCCTGAGGCAACAGCACGTAACCGAGGGCTTGATAAAACGTCAGGCCAATCGCCTTGCTCGCTTCCATCTGCCCGCTCGGCAACGCTTGCAACGCGCCGCGCACAATCTCGGCGACGTGGGAACCGCAGAACAGCGTCAGCCCCAAGGCTCCGGCCTGGAATGCACTGATCTGCCAGCCCAATGCGGGCGCCATGTAGAAGCAAGCGAGTACCAACACAAACACCGGTGTGCCGCGAATAATGTCCACGTAAAAACGGAACGGCGCGCGCATCCAGAACTTGCCGTAAGTCAGCACCAGACCGGCGACAATGCCGACCATCGTGCCCAGCAAAATCGCCAGCGCCGAGACCTGCACACTGGTCAGGAAGCCTTGCCACAACACTTCGCGGGCAACCCATAACTCATGCAACCAACTGGGTGATTCGTACATGAGGACCTCCTATCGGCGGATCGCCAGACGCTGCTCGAGGTAACGCAGCATCATGGCAATGAGGTAACAGGCCGCAACATAGAGCGCTGTGGTCACCAGCCAGGTTTCAATCACCCGGTAGCTCTCGACATTGATCTTGCGCGCGTAATAGGTCAGCTCGGGCACGGCTATCGCCGCCGCCAGCGAGGTGTCCTTGAACAGCGAAATGAAGTTGTTCGACAAGGCCGGCAGCACGTTGCGCAACATCACCGGCACAGTGACGTAGGCCTTGACCTGCCACTCGCCCAGGCCGATGGCCAACCCGGCTTCGCGCTGCCCCTTGGGAATGCTCAACAACCCGCCGCGGAACACTTCGGTCAGGTACGCCCCGGCATACAGCGACAGGGTGATGATGAACGACGGGATCTTGTCCAGACGGATCCCCAGGCTCGGCAACGCGAAGTAGATCAACAGAATCAACACCAGAATCGGTGTATTACGGATTACCGTCACATACACCGACGCCATCACCCGCAATGCGCGGTGCTTTGAGAGCAAAGCAAACGCCATCATCAGGCCGATCACGCAACCGATGGCGATCGACACCAGCGCCAGCTCCAGGCCCAGGCCAAGCCCCGCCAGCAAGGTGTCGAAATCGCGCCACACGGCGGCAAAGTTCAACTGATAGTTCATGGTCAGCAGTACCTTGAACGGGGCGCGTTATGCGCGCCCCACTCTCACGGGGTCATTTGAATTCGACGGGAAAACCGATGGCCGGGGTAGGCAGATCCACACCGAACCACTGCTTGAAGGACGCCGCGTACGTCGGGAATTCAACGCCGGTCATGGCTTCATGCAACGTGGTGTTGACGAAGTTCAGCCAGTCCTGATCGCCGCGTTTAACTGCGCACGCGTACGTTTGCGGGCTCCAGGCGTAGGTCGGGCTGCGATAGCGGCCCGGGTTCTGCACCATCAGGTACTTGACCGAAGACTGGTCGGTGGCAGCGGCGTCGGCACGGCCGGAGTTCACGGCCTGGTACATCAAATCCACGCTGTCGTACTGATCGACCTTGGCCTTGGGCAGCGCCTGGTGCACCAGTTCTTCGGCGTAAACGTTCTGCAGCACCGCCACGGTCACGCTGTCATTGGCCGCCTTGAGGTCTTCGATTTCCTTGTACTTGCTGTTTGCCGGCAACAGCAGGCCGACACCTTCGCGATAGTACGGCAGCGTGAACGCCACTTGCTGCGCACGGCTGGCGGTCACGGTAATGAACTGGCAACTCATGTCGACCTTGTCGGTCAGCAGGTTGGGAATCCGAGCATCGGACGACTGCACCACGAACTCGACCTTGCTCGGGTCGTTGAACAACCCTTTGGCGACCATTCGCGCGATATCGATATCGAACCCCTGCAACTTGCCGTCCGCTCCCTGGAAATGCCACGGCGCATTGGTACTGCCCGTGCCCACGATCAGTTTCCCACGGGCCAGCACGCTATCGAGCTTGCTGTCCGCCGCCTGGGCAACGCCCATGGCAGCAGCCGAAGCTGCAAAGAGAAAAACACACGCTTTAAACAAGGAAGGTCGACGATGCATGGCAAGCACTCCAGGATGATGTGTATTCCGCTATACCGGAATCGAGTATGTAACAACGGAATAGACAGCAGAAAGTGTGCCACAGGTTGTGGGGCCATTTCTCGGAAAATTACAAATCGAGGGAAATCAACGGGATGCGCTGCAACACGAAAAAACGGTAGCGCTCGTGCAACCGACTGGGCGCTACCGTTCGCCACAACGGGCGGGTAAAAGCATCTCAATTGGGCGAAGGCTGACCCGATCGGGTGCGCCGCCTTGCCTGCGCCCGGCTCACACCTACATCTCAACCCGGAACAAACCGCTTAACCCTCCTTTGTTATAGAACAAGCCATCGAGCAGTTCGATTGCATACCCGGCCCTGGACTCCTTGCCGATGAGTGTCCGCAGCACGGCCGGATCCACTTGAAAGCTCAGAAAACCATCCGCGGTCGTGCGAATCTGCTGCCACTCCAACAAGTATTCGACGCCTGGACCACAAGGTGGAGGAACGTCGGGACCGCACGGGATGCCACCTGTCGTGGAGTAAATCCTCAAACCCAGGAACATTCCCCGGTGCAGACCGCGAATCGGGGGAATACGGAATGTGGCGCCATTCGGAACATCTGCAAGTTTGAGGACGCCGTCCCGTGCCTCGACAATCTCGACATCCGGCAGGTGGTCGATGTCCAGTTCGCCAGTGGCCACCACGAAGGAGAAGGCATGGGAGCTCGACTGCGTGCCATCCGGGTGGCTGACGGTATAGCTGACGTCAACCGTGCCCCCCGAGTGCATTAATACGGCGGCGTCGGGAATAGCGACCTGTTGCAGACCGGTAGAAACAACGGGATGAGGTTCGGCCTCATATTTCCCTCTATCGCTAAGCAACGTGATGTACACGCAATCGCCTGGCGCCAGCGCGGGATCAGAGATATGCGTGGTCACCACGCCGGGGCGGTAGTCGACCAGCAGCGGAAGAAACACTCGCACGACTTCGTACGCGGAAAACCACACCGTCGGTGCCGTGAGTAAAGAGAGGGAGTATCGTGATTGCCTATCGAAAAAACCGCTGTCCACTGCTGTCGAGATCATGCCGGCCACCCTTCCATATCCAGAGATGAATTCATCAAACTGGCTGAAAACTGTCGGCACGGCCTGGACTCCAACAATCAACCGAGTGCAATCAAGCCCCCGGAGCGACACCCTTGTCTACTGTCAATACTGACAGGTGGCGACGTCTGCGCACGGGCATCCTCGTTGGTGCTGAGCGGCAAGACTATGTGCAATACCGATGTGGAGAACGCATCGCGTATACTCGACACCCGGAAATGGCTTTCAATCCGAGTCTGCCAAGCTGATCGTAAAGACGCGAGACCAAAACCGGCTCGCTGGGCCCTTCATTGCGCCGGACTTAACGTTTTGGAAAACTGCCATCCAAGAGCCACTATCGACCGAGCATTCGCTGTAATTGATTGACATCAATCAAGCGTCGAACCGCATTGGACAAGCTCCGATGCGGCTGCTTTCATTTACATCTCAGTAAGCGGTATAGCGCTGCCGGCCTTGGGCCAGAGCCTTGTCACATTCCCGGGAGGGATCAATGTCTTTCAACATCATGATGGTTTTCGGCACACGCCCGGAGGCCATCAAGATGGCGCCACTCGCCAGAGTGTTGCGTCAATGGCCCGGGGTCGAACTGAACATCTGCTCCACCGGCCAGCACCGTGAGATGCTCAAGCAAGTACTCGATTCCTTCGAATTGACAGTCGACGAAGACCTGCAAGTCATGACCAAGGGGCAGACCCTCAACGGCTTGTCACAACAACTGCTGATCAACCTCGATCAGGCTTACGAGCGGGCGAAACCCGACATCGTGCTGGTACACGGTGATACCACCACCAGCTTCATCGCCGCCCTCGCCGCCTTTAATCGCCAGTTGCCAATTGGCCACGTCGAGGCCGGGTTGCGTACCGGTAACTTGCGCGCACCCTGGCCGGAAGAAGCCAACCGCCGCCTGACGGGCGTCATCGCCGACCTGCATTTCACACCGACCATCAAGGGCGAAAACAATCTGCTGCGTGAAGGCGTGCCCAAAGCCAGCATTGAAGTCACCGGCAATACGGTGATCGACGCACTGTTGTGGATGCGCACCCATCAGCAGGAAATCAACTGGCATCCTGCCGCCGATTCGTCGCTGGCAATGCTTGAAGACCATCGACGTCTGGTACTGATCACCGGCCACCGCCGGGAGAATTTTGGCGATGGTTTCCGCAATATCTGCCAGGCGCTCGCCGACCTCGCCGTGCGCTACCCGGATGTGCAGTTCGTCTACCCGGTGCACCTGAACCCGCAGGTGCAGAAAGCGGTGTATGGCGTGCTGTCGGACAAGCCGAACATTTATCTGGTGGCGCCGCAGGACTACCAGCATTTTGTCTGGCTGATGGGGCGTGCGCATTTCATCCTCACCGATTCGGGGGGCATTCAGGAGGAAGCACCCGCTATCGGCAAGCCGCTGCTGGTGCTGCGAGATGTCACCGAACGGCCGTCCGTGCTCGAAGGCGGGACCGTGTTGCTGGTGGGCACCGACACCGACCGCATCGTCAAGGAAGCCAGTCGTTTGCTGGATGACGAGGTTCACTTCGAACGCATGAGCCGCGTTCACAGCCCCTACGGTGACGGCCACGCCAGCGAGCGCATCGCCACTCGATTGTGTGAGTGGCTAGGTGAGCGCTCGGCGGCGGTCAAAGCACGATGAGTTTCGGTTTTGTCGATTTTTTTGCCTACGTCCTGTTCGGTCTCAAATACCTCGCGATCATCCTGGCGTTTTTGATGTTCATCCTCGGGCTCGATGACCTGTTCATCGACCTCGTGTACTGGGGCCGCAAGCTGGTCCGGCGCTGGCGGATCTACGAAAAATTCAAGCGCGCGGACGAAGAACGCCTGTACGCCATTGCCGAAAAACCCCTGGCAATCATGGTCCCGGCGTGGAACGAAGTCGGCGTGGTCGGTGAGATGGCGCGCCTTGCGGCGACGACCCTCGATTACGAGAACTATCAGATTTTCGTCGGTACGTACCCCAATGATGCCGAGACGCAGGCCGACGTCGATGCGGTCTGTCAGCACTATCCCAACGTGCACAAAGTGGTCTGCGCCCGCCCCGGCCCCACCAGTAAAGCCGACTGCCTGAACAACATCATCGACGCGATCCTGCGCTTTGAAAGCGAGGCGAAAATCCAGTTTTCCGGGTTCATTCTGCACGATGCCGAAGACGTGATTTCGCCGATGGAATTGCGCCTCTTCAACTACCTGCTACCGGCCAAGGACCTGATCCAGATTCCCGTCTACCCCTATGCGCCGGAGTGGCGAGGCTTCACCGCCGGGCATTACGTTGATGAATTCGCCGAGAACCACGGCAAGGACGTGATCGTCCGCGAAGCCATGACCGGCCAAGTGCCCAGCGCCGGAGTCGGCACCTGCTTCAGCCGTAAAGCCATCAGCGCCCTGCTTGAAGACGGCGACGGCATTGCCTTCGACGTGCAGAGCCTGACCGAAGACTACGACATCGGTTTTCGCCTAAAGCAAAAAGGCATGAAATGCATCTTTGCCCGTTACTCGGTGACCGACCCGAAACTGGCGCTCGAACACCCCTGGGCATTCGGCATGGACCGTGTGTTTTCCCAGGTGATCTGCGTTCGCGAGCATTTCCCCCGGGACTTTCAGCAGGCCATCCGCCAGAAATCCCGCTGGATCGTCGGCATCGTCTTTCAAGGCACCAAGAACCTCGGCTGGAGCCCCACGGGCGTGCTCAACTATTTCCTCTGGCGTGACCGTCGCGGAATGATCGCCTACCTGCTGACGTTCCTGGTCAGCTTGCTGTGCATTGTGCTGTTGGCGATGTGGCTGATGACGGTGATTGCACCGACCGCCTGGCACTATCCGTCGATCCTGTCCACCAGCCCGGTACTCGCGATGCTCTTGTGGCTCAACGGGTTTATGCTGATCAATCGGCTGTTCCAGCGCGGCTGGTTCGTCACCCGTTACTACGGACTGGTGGAAGGCCTGCTGTCGACACCGCGCACGATATGGAGCAATTTCATCAACTTCTTCGCCAACGTGCGGGCGCTGCGTCAGGTCATGGAAATGGGTGATTCGCGGCGCGTGGCGTGGGACAAGACCACCCACGAATTCCCGGCCCTGACCAAGACCCAGCGCACGCCGCTGGGTCATCGCCTGGTGGAAAAAGGTCTGCTCACCGAAGAAGAACTGGAAGCGGCCATCACCAGCCCGATACGCCGACGTCTGGGCCACGAACTGCTGCTGCGTGAACACATCAACAGCACGCAACTGGTAGAAACCCTCGCCGAGCAGTTGAACCTTGAGTGGGCGCCACTGAACCCGTTCAAACTCGACAAGCACCTGATCGACGCCGTGCCGCGCAAGATTGCCTCCCACTACGGCGTGTTGCCCGTGGCGGAGGAAGGCAACACCCTGGTGCTGGCTTCCGAAGGCCCGGTGAGCCAGGTCTCGCTCGGCGCCATCAGCCGTCAATTGAAACGCCCGGTGCGCTGCCGACTCGCGCCGCAGGGCCGGGTCACGTTGGGTATCCGCTACTGGTACGCCAGCCCTCGTCAGAATCAGGAAGTGCACCACATGCTCGAAGTGCTTGAGCGTCATCAGGACGATGAAGCCTTGCTCGAACGCGTCAGCCATCACCAGGTGCTGCTGGGCAATCTGCTGCAAGTGCGCGGCATGGTCCCGCCGAGCCTGTTCAATCAAGCGTTGATCGACTTCGATGCCGAGCACATGTCCTTGGGTGAACACCTCATCTCGCGCGGCATGATCACTCAGGAAGTGCTCGAACAGGCCCTGGAAGATCAGGCCAGTGAACAGCAAGCTGCCTACCGCATTGTCCGGGAGGTCGCATGAAGCCTGATCGTCATACCCTCCTCGTCGGCAGTCTGTTGCTGGGCCTGGCGGCTAGCTCGTGGGTACAGGCTGAACCGCTGACCGAATTCGAACAGTTTCGCAGTTTCCCCTACATGGATCGCAGCTACCGCGAAGCGAAAAAGGGCAACTGGGCCGAAGTCGAACGGCTGATGCGCCACCTGTTGACCAAGGTGCCGAAAAACGATGAAGCCCGCGCCCTGCTGGTCGAAGCGCTGGCCAGGCAGCGACGGTACAAGGACGCCGTGCAGTCGCTGCCGGACAACCCGGACAACAACGACGCCTTGCTCAACCTGCGCCTGACCTGGATCGAACAGGATCCTCCGGGCAGCGAGCAGGTAGAACAATGGATCGCCAGCAGCAACCTCAGTCAGCGAGTACGCCTGTGGCAGGCCTATAGCCTGAGCCTCGCGAAATTTGGCGGCGCCGGCAAAGCTCACGACTGGCTGGCGCAGCTGGCGCCCAAGGGTGACGACGACATTCTGCGCATGGCCCGCTCCAATTGGTCCGAGCAACTGCGCGACTGGGACGGTACCATCGAACAACTGGCGCCACTGGCCGCCAGCAAGCAACTGGACGCCGAAGGTTGGCAGCGACTGGCCAATGCCTATGTGCAGCGGCTCGACGAACAGCCCTTGCTGCAATTGTTGCAGCAAGCCCCGTCACCCGAAGCCGCGCGCAAGGCCCGCCTCGCGATGATCGATCGGGCGATCGCCATGGGCCAAGTGCAACAGGCTCAACGCTGGATGCAAACATTGCCCGCCAGTGACCTGACGGATCCGGCGCAACGCCAGCGCCTGTGGGAACTGGCGCGACAAAGCGGCGATGTACCGACCGTGCAACGCTTGAGTGGCGAATTGCAGCGCCCGTGCATGGAGACGGCCGAATGGTTGTCCAGCCGCGATCCGCAAGTCGCACGCACGCAACTGCGTGGGTGCCAGCCAAACGATGACCCGCAAACCTGGTTGATCCTGGCCCAGCGTCTGCAAGACACCGAGCTGCTGCAAGGCACGCGCCTGCCCGAACCGTGGGACAGTCAACGCCAGGCACGGCTGCTGGACATCTGGCAGGACCAGGGTGAGAGCGACAAAGTCATGGCCTGGCTCGCCGGCCAGCCACAGACGGCTGATGTGATCAAACGCCGGGCCGAACTGGCGCAAGCCCTGGGTCGCAATACGGAAGCTGTAACGCTCTGGGAGCGGCACTACCAACAGACCGGCAACCTTGGTTCGCTCAATCAGGCCACGTATCTGGCGCTGAACGCCGGTCAACGCGAACACGCGCAACAAGTGCTCGAAAACGCGTATGACCGTCATGCCGGCAAGTTGCCCGTTGCCCTGCTGCAACGGCTGGCGGGGCTCTATGCCTCGTCGACGCCGACCCCGGCGCAGCAGAAACGCATGGTGTCGCTGCTCAATCGCGTCGATCCCGCCACACGCGGCCAACTGCTGGCGCAACTGGCCGAGAAAGGTCAGTGCGATGCGGTGCAACAAGCCATTGGCGACCACCCGCGGGTCGCAGGCGACTATCGAGCCCTGGGCCGTTGCGCGATGCCGGGCCGGCCGGGTGAAGCCGTCTTCTACTACCAGACCGCGGAAAAACTCGGCGACCGTGGCAGTCGTCTGCCACTGGCGTATGCGCTGGAAGCGTCCGGGGATTCGGCGGGCGCCCTGGCCATCTGGCGCAGCCTGCCGGAGGCTGAGTTGAGCGATAACGCCAAACTGACGGCCAGCCGCAGCGCCCTCACCGCAGGCGACACGCAGCTCGCAGAACGTTACTGGCAACACAGTCGCGCCCGGGGGGCCAATGAATGGGCGCTGGGCGCGGCGATTGCCGACGCGCGCGGCGATCATCTCGAAGCATTGCAACGTCAGCGCTCAGCCTTGCAACAGGCGCCGGATGCCGGGCATTTTTACGCAGCGTCGGTCACCGCGCAAAAGGCCGGCGAGCTGGCGCAAAGCACTGCGTGGCTCGCCGAAGCCGTGCGTCGCGAACCGGACAACCCGCGCTATCGCGCCGATTACGGCATGCGTCTGGCGGGGGCCGACACCCGGGAACAGCGCGTCCACGCCATCCCTTATCTGCAAAGTGCCACCCGGGATTTTCCGGAAGACTATCGCCTCGGTGAAACCCTGGCGCTGCGTTATGACGAAGTCGAAAACAGCGCGGCAGCGCGCAAGGAGTTGCGTCGGATCATTGATCTGGAACAGCACCCGGTGGCCGACGACGATGAGAAGGCCAGCATGGAAGCCAGGCGTTATCGCCAACGCCGCGCTCATGAAACGCTGTCCCGTCGCGACAGCCGCACGCTGGCCAGCACCTGGTCACCGGCCGGCGTCTCGACCAACGACAGCTTCCGCCCCAACGGCACCCTGCGCGATACCTCACGACGCGCCACCTCACAGAACGTGCAAGTGGCGATCTGGGACCATGCGCTCGGTGAAGAGCCGAGTCGCGCTGGCAGCACGTTGTCGGTTTATGGTCGCGTACTGCTTGGCGGTCGGGGCCGGTCGAGTTACGGCGAATCCCTCGGCACCGGCGTGGGTCTGCGTTACAAGCCCTGGGGAACGGCGAACATCAACTTCTACGGCGAGCTCTACAAGCAGAGCTCGTTCGATGGCAACGACAATCAGCACATTAGCCTGGGTCAATTGCTGATTCCTGAAAAACTCGCCGATCAGTTCAACGATCACCGCCAGGACGGTCACACCAGCACCGATTACCTGCTGCGCGCCACAGCCTCGTTTCTTGATCAGGGACGGTTCCGCAACGATTGGCGCATCGATGAAAATGATTGGGAAGAACGCTTCCTCTACCTCGACGCCGCGTGGTGGACCAAGGCCGGTGATCACCAATGGCTGTCGCGTTTCCAGCAAGGTCACACCTGGAAACTGCCGTTCAACGGCGCACAAACCGTCATGCCATACGGCTTTCTCGAGTTCGCCAACCAGGACCCGA
This sequence comes from Pseudomonas sp. BF-RE-25, assembly GCF_019956105.1. NCBI lineage: Bacteria > Pseudomonadati > Pseudomonadota > Gammaproteobacteria > Pseudomonadales > Pseudomonadaceae > Pseudomonas > Pseudomonas sp. BF-RE-25. Next base: position 98,070 of record NZ_JAHBDB010000008.1, on the reverse strand, counting down.
ACAATGACTGGCGCCAGGACCTGCGCACCGGTATCGGCCTGCGCTGGCAATGGTGGTTCGACGACGACATCTACAACGCTTACCGTGCGCACCTGACGGTTCGTACCGAGTATCAGCAATCCCTGAGCGGCAACCTGTATGAAGGCGGCAACGGTGTGTTGCTGGGTGTGGAGTTGAATTTCTGATGACGCGTTTTCTCCTGGTTCTTTGCCTGTTAATGAGCAGCACAATGGCCCGCGCCGATGAGCGGATTTTTTACCAACCCCTGAACGTCGACGCCGGTTTGAGCCAGGCGCAATGGCAACGGATCTGGCAGGACACCGCCAAAAACGGCGTACACACCGTCATCGTGCAATGGACGGCGTACGGTGATTCCAACTTCGGCGGCGCCGAGGGCTGGCTCGCCAGCAGTTTGAATCTGGCCCATGAACAGGGCCTGAAACTGGTGCTGGGCCTGAGCATGGACCCGGCCTATTATCAGCGCATCGATGAGCTGGACAGCGCCGGGCTCGCGGTTTATTGGCAGGCGCAACTCGGACAGTCGCTGGCTCAGCAACACCGGCTGCGCCAGGACTGGAAACTGCCGGTGAGCGGTTGGTACCTGCCGATGGAACTCGACGACTTTCACTTCCTGGCGGTGGAGCGACGGCAAACCCTGCAGCGCCAACTCAAGGATTTCGCCGGCAAACTGGACGCACCGTTGCACGTCAGCGCCTTCACTGCCGGCAAACTTGCGCCACAGGTAAACGGCCAGTGGCTGGGTGGACTGGCGAGCGCGGGGGTTAACGTGTGGTGGCAGGACGGCACGGGCACCGGGCGATTGCCGCCACTGGTGCGCAACGGCTACGCCAGCGCACTGCCCTGCCCGGTCGGTATCGTGCGCGAAGCGTTCCGACAAGTCAGCGTCGAGGGCCAACCGTTTCGCGGGGAGCCGGCCACCCCCGACGCCACGTCGGCAGGTTGCCATCCGACGGCGGTGTTTTCCCTGCGTTATCGACCGTGGGGCAAGGTAATTCTCGACAACCAACGCAAGCATCAGGTCAGCGAATAATCACCCGCCAATCCGCGTCAGAAACACCCGCGTCACCCGCCGCTCCTCAACCGCCATCACCGTCATGCGCCAGCCTTCCCACTCATGGCTGTCGCCAATCATCGGCAGTCTATCCAGCATGCTCATCACCAACCCCGCCAAGGTCTGATAGTCCTCGGTCGGTTCTACGGCGAACCCGGTACGCTGGCGAACCCGCATCAGGTTCAACGCACCATTGACCCTGAACCCGCCCGGCTCTTCCACCACGTCCGGCCCCTCGATTTCGCTGGCGTCGGGCAACTCACCGGCAATCGATTCGAGAATGTCGGTCATGGTCAGCACGCCCACGAAGTCACCGAACTCATTGACCACAAAGGCGATGTGCGTCGAGGCCTGGCGCATCTGTTCCAGGGCATTGAGAATCGAATAACTGTCCAGCAAGTTGATGGTCTTGCGCGCCAGATGCTCAAGGTCCGGCTCGTTGCCGGCCAGGTATTCCTTGAGTAATTCCTTCTTGTGCACGAAGCCCAGCGGCTCATCCACCGCACCGTCGCGTATCAACGGCAGGCGCGAGTAGGACGAATGCATCAGCCGTGTACGAATGGCTTCTGCGTCGTCGGACAGGTCGATGTGATCGACGTCGGCGCGGACCGTCATCAAGGTGCGAATCGGCCGCTCGGCCAGTTGCAGCACGCCGCTGATCATCACCCGTTCACGACGGTCGAACAGCTCTTCGCTCGGCGCCTCGCCGTTGTCGAGCATGTCGGCAATCTCTTCGCCAACCTCTTCCACCGCCAGTTTGCGACCACCCAGCAAACGCAAGACCGCGTGGGCCGTGCGCTCGCGCATCGGCCGCAGGCCCTGCATGGACTTTTTGCGGCGCGCCCGGGCGATCTGGTTGAACAGCTCGATCAGGATCGAAAAACCAATGGCCGCGTACAGGTAGCCCTTCGGAATATGGAAGCCCAGGCCTTCAGCGGTCAGCGCGAAGCCGATCATCATCAGGAAGCCCAGGCACAGCATGATCACCGTAGGGTGTGCGTTGACGAACCGGGTCAGCGGCTTGCTGGCGACAATCATCAGGCCGATGGAGATGATCACCGCGATCATCATGACCGCCAGCTCATCGACCATGCCCACGGCGGTAATCACCGCGTCGAGGGAGAACACCGCGTCAAGCACCACGATCTGCGCGACGATCGGCCAGAACAGCGCGTAAGCCGTGTTGGACGAGCGCTGGCCGACATGGCCTTCAAGTCGCTCGTGCAATTCCATCGTCGCCTTGAACAACAGGAACACACCACCGAACAACATGATCAGGTCACGGCCGGAGAAACTGTGCTCGAACACCTCGAACAGCGGCTGGGTCAGGGTCACCAACCAGGAAATACTCGCCAGCAGGCCCAGGCGCATCAGCAAGGCCAGGGACAAACCGATGATTCGCGCACGGTCACGCTGCTCGGGCGGCAGTTTGTCCGCCAGGATCGCGATAAACACCAGGTTGTCGATACCGAGCACCAGCTCCAGCACGATCAACGTCAACAGGCCCAGCCACGCGGTGGGGTCAGCTATCCATTCCATAAAAACGTCTCGATCTCTTCAGTGAATTCAGAATGCCGGGCACGGCAAGGCGCGGCGCAGAGGCCGTGGAGCTGCAATGACAAGGGTGTTCGGAAGGCGAAAGACCGGGTGTTTCGCGTGTATCAGGCGCGCACGATGGCGCCGAGAGGAAGGATAACCGGGGGGCTCCGAGAGGGTGTTCATGCAAGTCCTGAAAGGAAAAAGGCCTTGGAGCGTACAGGTGAAAGCGACTTTTCCTACAGCCAGAAATCATTACAAAATCTGTAGAAGGTCAAAAGATCGCAGCCTTCGGCAGCTCCTACAGAACATCGTCGAACGACTGTAGGAGCTGCCGTAGGCTGCGATCTTTTAACGGTTTTTTACCCGCTCGATATACCGCACCACCGCCGCTGACTTCTCAAACCGCCGATAAACCAACGACAACCACGAGCTCACCTCACACCCGTTGATCGACCGGTAAACCACACCGGGCAACCCGACGTGCCCGACCACCGACTCCGGCACCACCGCCACGCCCTGCCCCAGCGACACCAGCGCCAGCACCGCCACCAGCCCGCCGGGTTGCGCCCCGAGTTTCGGCGCAAACCCGCCCTCGGCGGCGACTTGCAAGGTGCCGCTGATCTGCTCCGGCAGGATGAACGTCTCGCCCTGCAAATGCTCCGGGCCGATCTCGGTCAAACGGCACAGCCACGACTCGCTCGACAGCCCCAGCACAAAACCTTCCGCGTCGAGGCGAATGGCTTCCAGCCCCTCGGGCAACGTCATGGGTGAACGCACATAACCGATATCGAACCGGCCTTCGAGCACCATCGCCGGCAAGCTCGCCATCGGGCTTTCGCGCACGTTGAGGCTGACGTCCGGGCATTCGCGGCTGAACGCTTGCACCTGCTTTTGCAGCAGGCCCGAGTACACCGCAGAGGCCACGTAACCCAGCTCGATATGACCGATATCCCCTCGCCCGGCGCGCTGGGCGTTGCGTTGGGCGTACTCGAATTGCCGCACTGTTGCCTCGGCTTCGATCAGCAGTGCGGCACCGGCTTCGGTCAGGCTGACTTCACGGGTCTGGCGCACGAACAGTCGCGTGCCGAGTTCGTTCTCCATGTCCTGGATCTGTCGAGTCAAGGTCGGCGGTGCGATACCGAGTTGTTCGGCAGCACGCGTGAAGTTGCCTTGCCGGGCAACGGCCAGAAAGTAGCGGAAATGCCGTATGTCCATGGGCGTATTAGCTCAAAGGTAATGAAGTGCCGATTTTCGGCTAACGAAGCGCACAAGCGGTCGCGATAAGCTCATTCGGCAATCACAGTAGAGAGCCCACAGCATGTACGTCAAACCCCTTTTCGCCGTTACAGAAAGCAACCTTGTGCAAAAGGCAATCCGCTCATGAGCCGCGTCAATCCGCGCCTCACATTGCTGACCGCCTCTGGCGTGTGTTCGTTGATCGTCCTCGACACCAACATCGTCGCCGTCACCCTGCCGACGATTGCCCGGGACCTGGGTGCCAATTTTGCCGACATCGAATGGGTGGTCAGCGCCTACATGCTCGCCTTCGCCGCCCTGTTGCTGCCGGCGGGCAGCATCGCCGACCGCTTCGGCCGGCAGAAAACCTTGCTCTGTGGCCTGGGCATTTTCATTCTGGCGTCCATCGGTTGCGGCGCTGCGCCCAACGCGTTGTTCCTCGACATCGCACGGGCGATCAAGGGGGTCGGCGCGGCGTTGCTGCTGACCTCGGCCCTGGCCTCTATCGGCCATACGTTTCACGATGAAGCGGAACGAGCCAAGGCCTGGGCGTTCTGGGGCGCGTGCATGGGCGTGGCGATGACCGCCGCGCCGACCGTCGGCGGGTTGATCACTGAATTCATTGGCTGGCGCTGGATCTTCTACCTCAATTTGCCGGTGGGCCTGTTCCTGATGGTCATGGTCTGGCGTGCGGTGCCGGAATCCCGCGACCCTCAATCCGCGCGCCTCGATCCGTGGGGCAGCCTGGCGTTCAGTGGCAGTTTGCTGTGCCTGATCTGGGGCCTGATCGAGGCCAACCGGATCGGCTGGAACAACCCGATCACTTACGCCCGACTGATCGGCGGTGCGCTGTTACTGGGGTTGTTCGTCGTGATCGAGCGGATGCAGCGGCGGCCGATGGTCGACCTGCAATTGTTCAAACACCCGCGCTTCATTGGCGCGCTGCTGGGGATGTTTGCCTACGCCGGTTGCGCGCAAGTGATGATGACGTTGCTGCCGTTTTATCTGCAAAACGGCCTGGGTTTCTCGGCCATCGCCTCGGGACTGGGCATGTTGCCGTTTGCCCTGACCATGTTGATTTGCCCGCGTATCGGCGTGCGCCTGGCCAGTCGGTTTGCCCCGGCCACGTTGATGGCGGCCGGTTTGACCCTGGTCGGCAGCGGCAATCTGCTCAGTGCCTGGGCGGTCAGCAGCGGCGGTTACCTGCCTTTTGCCCTGGCGATTGCCGTCACCGGCGCGGGGGCCGGGCTGCTCAACGGCGACACGCAGAAAAACATCATGGCCTGCGTGCCCAGGGAACGTACCGGGATGGCCTCGGGCATGAGCACCACCATGCGTTTCAGTGCGATCGTGCTGGCCATCGGCGTGTACGGCGCGTTGCTGTCCAGCCATGCCGAACAGTTGTTGCGCGCAGATTTGTCGGCACAAGGCTCGCAATGGCTCGCCCAGACCCAGGGCATCGCGTCGCGGGTGGTGGCCGGTGACATGCCGGCAGCGCTGGACCTGTTGCCGGAAGCCGCGCGCAACGTGGTCGAACCGTTGGCCCGACAGGCGTTCGTCGGCGGCTTCAGTCTCTTGTTGTTGGTCGCCGGATTACTCGCATTGCTGGGGGCATTGGTGGTGGGCACGCTGATGCGCAATCCGATCCCCGCCCCATCGGCTGCCGCCATCAGCGCGAAGGCTTGATCGACGCCAGAGCCGATTCACCAAATTTCATCCCGGTCTCGTTTTCCTGCTTGACATTAAAGTGAGCTTTAAGCTTAGCCTCTGTTCTCCACTGATGAGGAGTCAAGCATGTCGCCCTTCCAAGCGTTGAATTTGCCCAACGGCCAGACAATCGGCAATCGCATTGCCAAAGCGGCGATGGAAGAGAACCTTGCCGACACCGGGCAGGCGCCGTCCGATGCACTGTTTCGCTTGTACCAGGCCTGGGCCGGGGGCGAAGCCGGGTTGTTGCTGACGGGCAATGTGATGATCGACCGCCGCGCCATGACCGGCCCCGGTGGCGTGGTGCTGGAAGATGAACGCGACATGGAACGCTTTCGCCAATGGGCAACGATTGGCCGCTCCGGTGGCGCGCAATTCTGGATGCAGCTCAATCATCCGGGGCGCCAGACCATGGCCAACCTCGGCCAGCAAGCGTGGGCGCCCTCGGCGGTGGCACTGGATCTCGGTTCATTTTCCAAGATGTTTGCCGAACCCAAACCGATGTCCGAAGACGATATCGCCGAGGTGATCACGCGCTTCGCCACCAGCGCTGCCCTCGCCGAAAAGGCCGGCTTCACCGGCGTGCAGATTCATGCGGCACACGGTTACCTGATCAGCCAGTTCCTGTCGCCATTGACCAATCGCCGCACCGACCGCTGGGGCGGATCCCTGGAGAATCGCGCACGCTTGTTGCTCGACGTGATCAGCGCCGTTCGCCAGGCCGTATCACCGAAATTCTGCGTCTCGGTAAAACTCAACTCGGCCGACTTCCAGCGCGGTGGCTTCGACGCCGACGATGCCCGCCAAGTGATCCAGTGGCTCAACGAGCAACCGATCGATTTGCTTGAGTTGTCGGGCGGCAGCTACGAAGCACCGGCCATGCAGGGCGAGGCACGCGATGGCCGGACCCTGGCGCGGGAAGCGTACTTTCTGGAAATGGCCGGCGAACTGGCGAGCGTGGCGCGTATGCCGGTGATGGTGACCGGCGGGATTCGGCGTTTGGCGATCGTCGAACAGGTGCTCGACAGCGGCATCGCCATGGCCGGCATCGGCACGGCGTTGGCCCTCGAACCGCAGTTGGTCAAACACTGGCGCGAAGGCCGGAACAGCCATCCGCAACTGCCGCCGATCCAGTGGAAACGCAAACCGCTGGCGGCATTGGCGAGCATGGCTGTGGTGAAATTCCAGCTCCAGCGCCTGAGCCGTGGCCGCAAGCCCCGGCCTGAGGTGTCGGCAGTCTGGGCGCTGATCCTTGACCGTTTGTACATTGGGCGGCGTACGCGGCAGTACCGACAGGCGATGGGGGCATTGAATCCACCAAACTACCGTCCGGAGAAACGCAGTCGCGACAGCTGCCGCAAATCCCCCGCCAGGTAATAATCATCAGTCCAGCTGTCATCCACCTTCAACGGCTGCACCTGTTTGAGCGCAAGTTTCTTCGCGAAGTAGCGAAAGCGGTAATGCTCGTAGAACCGCAGCAACTCCAAACCATAACGATCAGCCAGATCGGTATCGCCGCGCACGATCAGGTAGTTCTCGTCGTTGCCGTTGCTGGCCGCAGCGCTGAGGTTGTGGCTGCCGCTGATGATCGTCGGCGCGTCGCTGGTGAAGTCGGTGACCACGGCTTTGGTGTGCACCAGCAAATTGCCCTTCTGGCCCTTCATGTTCTCTCGAAGCCAACCTTCCAGCCCGGTGTTGAGCAGCGCAGTCGCGGCAAATTCGGCGCTGCGATCAGCGTGAAAACCGGTGATGCGGCTAGCGGTGTTTTGCAGGCCGTAACGCAAAATGTCGTCGTGGGGCTGGCCGAGCAGCGCGTTGAGAATGTCATCGGGCAAGGCGAACGCCGTGACAAACAGCACGTCCTTTTTCGCGGCGTTGATGATCTCGACAAACGCCCGCAAATCACCCTGCCCCGAACGCGGTGAGAACCCGGCGAACAACGGTTGCTGCGGGTCCATCGGGTTGTGTTGCGTGATCCATTGCCGGGTGGCGCCGACGTCGTCCGGTGTCGCCCAGACTTGCTCGAAGGTCTGCAGATAGCTGGCGCTGATGCGCGCGTCGTCCAGCACATGCACCACGTTGGCCTGGCGATAAACGCCATTGGGCGTGAAATTGGTGCTGCCGCACAGCACCGCTTCTGGCTGAAGCTGCCCGGCGGCATCGACCCGGCTCAGCACCATGTATTTGTTGTGGAAGATGTTATGGGTGACACGCCCGCGCTTGTTCGCCGCCGGGATCTTTTCCAGGCTGGCCTGGTTGATGATCGTGTCGTCATCGTCCGGTTGTGCGTGATACAGCACACGAACCTTCACACCCCGTTCGAACGCCGCGTTGACGGCATCGACGATCACCTGCAACTCGTACTCGTAAATGGCAATGTCCAGCGCCCACTGACCATCCAGCGCCCGTTCGATAAACCCCAGCAAGCGCCCGAGCAAACCGTTTTCCAGCCACTGGCGCGGCGCATCGGGCCAGGCTTCGATGGGCAGGTTCTTGTTTGCGCTGATCAACGCGTCGAGGTCGGGAAACTTGCGCTGGAATGCCTGGCTGGCAGCCACCGCGCGGTTGAAAATCACACTCTGATTGTGCGGCAGGCCGTTGTCGGACGTGACGGTCACTTCGAGAAATTCGCCCAGCTGCGGTGCATCTGCGCTGCCATAGGCGAGGTGGATTCGGTAATGGATCGTCATCCCCGGATTGACCGCGTAATCGGCCCAGCGAAATTTCTGCAACGGCGCGAGGTTGCTCGGGGTGGCGTGAAACTGCGGGAACGTATGAGCCTTGCCGGGGAACGTCAGGCTATTGAACAGGAACAACCAGGGCTTGCTGCCTTGCTGTTTTTCGATGGCGAAACCCAACAGGCCCTTGCGGCGGGATTCGGCCAGGTCCATGGCCAGCAGCACGCCGTTGGTGCCGGCGTAGGCTTTGACGCGGAAATCGTCCTGACTGTTTGTGGCTAGAACACGCATGCTTCACTCCTGTGAATGGCTGCTTTCAGAGCATAGGGCAGGGATGCCGGTAAGCCGTGATTATCCAAAACCAAATGGATGCCATCGCGAGCAGGCTCGCTCCCACATTAGATCTACAGTGAACACATTATTTGCGAACGACATAGCCCCCCTGTGGGAGCGAGCCTGCTCGCGATGGGGCCAGAGTAAACACCCAAATAACTCAGCCTGAAACCAGCTCATCAATATGCCGATAATCCGTTTGCAGCTCTGCTGCCAACTGCCGCGCCCGCCCCAGCCGGATTGGTCCACGCTCGATGTCGATCAGCAGCCCCGGACACGCCAGCGCTGGCAACCCCGACCACTCCTTCAACCGCCCATCGGTCACCAGCAACAACCGTTGCTGCTCCGCCGGAAAGCGTTTTTGCCGGACCGCGAGCCATCGCCCCGCTTCGCCCAGTGCCGCCAGCAACGGCGTACCGCCGCCCGCGCCAAGGCCATCGAGCCAGTGGCGCAACCCGCTGGAAGCTTTCAATCCTTGCACTTGCCACTTCGGCGCATGGCCGCTGGCCGTCAGCAACGCCAGGTGCGCACGCTGACGGTAAGCGTCGTCGAACAACTGCGCCAACAGCCCCTTGGCGTCGCTCAAGGCCTGGTGCCGGCGCGTCGAGGCCGAGGCGTCGACGATCACCAGCCACAGCTCATGGGGCGAACGGGTGCGCAATTGAAACAGCACATCCTGGCGTTGGCGCGGGCGGCCGTTGAGCAAGGTGCCGGGCCAATTGATCGAGCCGTTGCGGGCGGCATGACGCTTACCCTGTTTGCCGTGGTCCAGCCGTCCGGCGCGGGGCCTGGCATTCGCCCCCGCGTCAGATCGAGGGCGAATGCCTAGGGCTTTTTTGGCCAGCTCGGCACTTCACATCGAGCGCCGACCGGCAGCGCCTGCGCCGGCATTTCGCCCCATTGACCCTGGCCTTCGCTCGGGCTGGATGGTTGCGGCGCGGGTTGCCGGGCCTGTTGCGGCGCCGGTGGCGACTGCTCGCGACGACGATGGCGCAAGGCGAACTCGGCAACGGCATCGATATCTTCCTCGGCAATGGCGCTAGCCCCCCGCCATGCCGCATGGGCACGGGCGGCACGCAACCAGACCAGATCGGCGCGCAGGCCATCGACACCGGCGGCGAAACAGCGCTCGGTAATCTGTGCCAGCGCCTCATCGTCCAGGGGGATGCTCGCCAGTGTGCTGCGCGCTGTCTGGCAACGCTCACGCAAAGACTGCTGCTGGCTTTCCCACTCGGCGCAGAAGCGTTGCGGATCGCTGTCGAAATCCAGCCGCCGACGGATGATCTGCCCACGCTGGGCGGGTGCGGTATGACCGCTGAGGGCGACGTTCAGGCCAAAGCGGTCGAGCAGTTGCGGACGCAACTCGCCCTCTTCCGGATTCATGGTGCCGATCAACACGAACTTTGCCGAATGCCGATGGGAAATGCCGTCACGCTCGATCAGGTTGGTGCCGCTGGCGGCGACGTCGAGCAGCAAGTCCACCAGGTGATCGGGCAGCAGATTGACTTCATCGACGTAGAGCACGCCGCCGTCAGCCTTGGCCAGTACGCCGGGCGAAAACTGCGCACGACCTTCGCTCAGGGCGGCGTCAAGGTCGAGGGTGCCGACCAGGCGTTCTTCAGTGGCACCCAGCGGCAAGGTGACGAACTGACCGCTGGCGAGCAGGTCCGCGAGGCCTCGGGCCAGGGTGGACTTGGCCATGCCGCGTGGACCTTCGATCAGCACGCCGCCGATTTTCGGGTCTATGGCGGTGAGGTACAAAGCGAGCTTGAGATCGTCGGCGCCGACCACGGCGGATAAGGGGAAATGCGGGGTGTCGGTCATTATCAAATCTCGGTCATGGTCGGTGAAATGCTTCTAACTGTGGGAGCGAGACCGGCTTGCCGGCGATAACGGTGTGTCAGGCAAATCAATATTGACTGACCCAACGCTATCGCGAGCAGGCTCACTCCTACAGGGGATCTACGGTGTGTCAGGTGTCTTCTTCTATGTCCAGCAGCAGGTTTTCCAGTGCTTCTTTATAGGCGCCGGGTTCCTGCCACATCCCCCGCTGCTGCGCTTCCAGCATCCGTTCGGTCATGTCGCGCAACGCATGGGGATTGTGCTCGCGGACAAAATCCCGGGTCGCCGGGTCCAGCAAATAGGCATCGGCCAGCAACGCGTATTGGTGATCGTCGATCAACTGCGTCGTCGCGTCGAAGGCGAACAGGTTATCGACCGTCGCCGCCAGTTCAAACGCACCTTTGTAGCCGTGGCGCTTCACGCCGTCGATCCACTTCGGATTGGCCGCCCGCGAGCGGATCACCCGGTTCAGTTCTTCCTTCAACGTACGGATTTTCGGCAAGTCCGGTTGGCTGTGGTCGCCATGGTAACTGGCCGCCGCAGCACCTCTGAGGCTTTCCACGGCCGCGAGCATACCGCCCTGGAACTGGTAATAGTCGTTGGAGTCGAGCAAATCATGCTCGCGGTTGTCCTGGTTTTGCAGCACGGCCTGAACCTGGCTCAGGCGCTGGGCGAACTGCTCGCGGGCCGCCGTGCCTTCGTCGGAACCGCCGTAAGCGTAGCCGCCCCAGTTCAGGTAAACCTCGGCCAGGTCTTCGCGGCTCTGCCACAAACGACCATCGATTGCCCCTTGCACGCCAGCACCGTAAGCACCGGGTTTGGCGCCGAAGATGCGCCAACCGGCCTGTCGTTTGGCCGCTTCTTCATCAAGGCCCGATTGCAGCAGCGCCTCGCGTTCGGCGCGGACCTTGGCCGCCAATGGATTGAGATCGTCCGGTTCATCCAGCGCAGCGACTGCCTGCACTGCCGCATCGAACAGGCGGATCAGATTGGCAAAGGCATCACGGAAGAACCCGGACACGCGCAAGGTCACGTCCACGCGTGGGCGGTCGAGCAGGCTCAGCGGTAGAATTTCGAAGTCATCGACCCGCTGACTGCCCGTTGCCCAGACCGGGCGCACGCCCATCAGCGCCATGGCTTGCGCGATGTCGTCGCCGCCGGTGCGCATGGTCGCAGTGCCCCAGACCGAGAGGCCGAGCTGACGCAGGTGATCGCCGTGGTCCTGCAAGTGCCGCTCGAGAATCAGGTTCGCCGATTGAAAACCGATGCGCCACGCGGTGGTGGTCGGCAGGTTGCGCACGTCCACCGAATAGAAATTGCGTCCGGTCGGCAGCACGTCCAGCCGCCCGCGACTCGGCGCGCCGCTGGGGCCGGCAGGGACGAAACGACCGCTGAGAGCGTCGAGCAGGCCGCGCATTTCCGCCGGGCCGCAGGCGTCGAGCCTTGGCGCAACCACTTCGCGCAGGTTGTCGAGGATGGCCTGCACCTCTGACCACCCCGGACCCTGTGGGAGCGAGCCTGCTCGCGATGGTGTGTCAGTCGACACCAATGTGGCTGACACCCCATCGCGAGCAGGCTCGCTCCTACAGGTATCGAGAACTTGCGAGATCAGTTGCGCGGCGAACAATTCCAGGCGTTCGCGGGTATCGCCTGCCGTGCGCCAGACTTCATCGTTGACCGATTGCAGTTCAGTAGGTCGTGGCCCAACCCAAGGCTCAGCCAACGCGCAATCCAGCGGATCAAAGCCCAACCCAAACGCCTTGGCCAACGCCCGCAGCAAACTTGACTGCGCGCCACGGCCATCGCCCCGTGGAATCCGCAACAAAGCCAACAACGTGTCGATGCGCAAACGCCCGCTCGGCGACTCACCAAAGATGTGCAACCCATCGCGGATCTGCGACTCCTTCAGATCGCACAAATACGTGTCCAGACGCGGCAGCCAGATCGCTGCATCGGCGTCGCTGTCGAGCTTCTCGTCCAGTTGCAGCTCACGGTCGATGTGCGTGTCGCGCACCAATTGCAGAATGTCGCGCTGCAATTCACGGGCGCGGCGCGGGTCAAGCAATTGCGCTTCGTAATACTCGTCGGCGAGCAGTTCGAGGTTGCGCAGCGGGCCGTAGGTTTCGGCGCGGGTCAGCGGCGGCATCAGGTGATCGATGATCACCGCTTGCGTGCGGCGCTTGGCCTGGGCGCCCTCACCCGGATCGTTGACGATGAACGGATAGATGTTCGGCAGCGGCCCGAGCAATGCGTCCGGCCAGCAATGCTCGGACAGTCCGACGCCTTTGCCCGGCAGCCATTCGAGGTTGCCGTGCTTGCCGACGTGGATCACACCGTGGGCGCCGTAGGTGTTGCGCAACCAGAAATAGAACGCCAGATAACCGTGGGGCGGCACCAGGTCCGGGTCGTGATAGACCGCGCTCGGGTCCACCTGATAACCGCGCGCCGGTTGAATGCCGACGAAGGTCAGGCCGAAACGCAGGCCGGCGATCATCATTCGCCCGTCACGGAACATCGGATCGTTTTGCGCGGTACCCCAACGTTCCAGCACTGCCTGGCGATTAGTCTCGGGCAAGGAGTTGAACATCAGGTTGTAATCATCCAGCGCGAGGCTTTGCTGGCACGGGCGCTGATCGAGGGTGTCGAGATCGTTGCTGACGCCGCCGAGCAATTGCTGGATCAGTTCGGTGCCGCTGCCCGGCAGTTCGGCCGGCAGCGGGTAACCTTCTTGATGCAGCGCACGCAGAATATTCAGTGCGGCGGCCGGTGTGTCGAGGCCCACGCCGTTGCCGATGCGCCCGTCGCGGGTCGGGTAGTTGGCGAGGATCAGGGCGATGCGTTTTTCGCTGTTCGGCACCCGCGCCAGATCGATCCAGCGTCGCGCCAGTTCGGCGACAAAATCCATGCGTTCCGGTTGTGGTCGATAGCACACCACGTCGGACTGACTGCGCTCGCTACGCCACGCCAGGTCCTTGAAGCTGATCGGGCGACTGATGATCCGCCCGTCCAGCTCCGGCAACGCGATGTGCATCGCCAGATCACGCGGGCCAAGGCCTTGCTCGCTGGCACGCCAACCGGGTTCGTTGTCCTGGGCGCAGATGGCCTGGATCACCGGGATATTGCGTCGAAACGGTCGCAAGTGCGGCGCTTCGGGGCTGGATTGGGCGAAGCCAGTGGTGTTGAGAATCACCGAGGCTTCGACGTCATCCAGCCAGTCCTCGACCACCGAAAGGCAGCCGGGCTCTTTGAGACTGGCCACGGCAATCGGCAAGGGATTCAACCCCGCCGCTTGCAAACGCTGGCAGAAAACATCAATGAACGCGGTGTTCGCCGCCTGCAAATGCGAGCGGTAAAACAGCACCGCCGCCACCGGTTGATCGGCCCGCCAGTCGGCTTGCCAATCCTGCAGTGCGGCGGGACTTTTTTGTGGGTGGTAAATCGCTGTGCGTGGCAGGGTTTGCGGTTCGGCCCACGTGTAATCGCGCTCCAGCCAGCGAGTGGCCAGGCAGCGAAACAGATCGAGTGCGTTGGCCATGCCGCCCTGACGCAAGTAATGCCAAAGCCGGTCGCGGTCTTCGGCAACCACCGTGCTCAGGTCGCTGAGTTCCGGGTCCGGGCGATCATCGCCGGGCACCAGAATCAACTGCACGCCGCGCTGAGAGAGCTCGACCAACCGCTCGACGCCGTAACGCCAATACGCAATGCCGCCGTGCAGCGAGATCAGAATCACCTTGGCGTGGCGCAGCACTTCGTCGACATACAAATCGACCGAGGCGTGGTTCTGCACCTGCATCGGGTTGGCCAGACGCACGCTCGGGTAATCGTCCGGCAGCTGTTGCGCGGCTTCGGCGAGCAGCGCAAGGCTGGAATCGCCGCTGCACAGGATCACCAGCTCGGCAGGGGTTTGTCCAAGGTCGGCAATGTTGTCATCCGAGACGAAACCGCCGGGCTGGGTCCTGAGCAGATGCATGGGTTAAACGCTGAGCGCGGCGCGCAGTTGCGCTTCGAGTTGCGCGGCGTCGAGCGCCTGGCCGATCAGCACCAGACGCGTGGTGCGTGCTTCGTCGGTGCCCCACTGACGGTCGAAATGCTTGTCGAAACGCGTGCCCACGCCCTGGATCAACAGGCGCATCGGCTTGTTCGGGATCGCCGCGAAGCCCTTGACCCGCAGGATGCCGTGCTTGACCACCAATTGCGTCAGCGCGTCCATCAGCAGGCTTTCGTCGGCTTGTGGCAGTTCGATGGAAATGGAGTCGAACGCGTCGTGATCGTGGTCGTCATGGTCATCACCGTCGTGGTGATGATCGTGGTGGCTATGACGGCTGTCGATGTGTTCTTCGGAGCCCGCGCCGAGACCGATCAGCACGTCCAGTGGCAGGCGACCGCTGCTGGCTTCGATGACTTTGACGGCGGGCGGCAGTTCTTCGGCGACTTCCAGGCGTACGCGGGCCAGGTCTTCGGCGCTGATCAGGTCGGCCTTGTTGAGAATCACCAGGTCGGCGCTGGCCAGTTGGTCGGCGAACAGCTCGTGCAGCGGCGATTCGTGGTCCAGGTTCGGGTCGAGTTTGCGCTGGGCATCCACTTGGTCCGGGAACGCGGCGAACGTGCCGGCCGCCACGGCCGGGCTGTCGACCACGGTGATCACCGCGTCAACGGTGCAGGCGCTGCGGATTTCCGGCCACTGGAAGGCCTGGACCAAAGGTTTTGGCAGGGCCAGGCCCGAAGTTTCGATCAGGATGTGATCGAGGTCGCCGCGACGGGCGACCAGTTCACGCATCACCGGGAAGAATTCTTCCTGGACGGTGCAGCACAGGCAGCCGTTGGCCAGTTCGTAGACGCGGCCGTTGGCTTCTTCTTCGGTGCAACCGATGGAGCACTGCTTGAGGATTTCGCCGTCGATGCCCAGCTCGCCGAACTCGTTGACGATCACCGCGATGCGGCGGCCCTGCGCGTTATCGAGCATGTGCCGCAGCAAGGTGGTTTTGCCCGAGCCGAGGAAGCCGGTAACGATGGTGACGGGGAGTTTGGCCAGTGTTTTCATCGGATGCCCTTTGGCAAGGTGGCGGGCATGCGGGACGACGACCGCAGCGACAGGCGCGCGGAAGAGTTCGCCACCGGATCACCCCGCCCGGTTGTAGTGAGAATTCGTGTCGAGGCAGGTCTCCTGGCTGACGGTGTGCCTGTCGCGAGACTGGCGTTGGCTGCGCCTTCCCGCGAACCCGTTGGACAGGTTTGCAGTGGCGTGGCAGCGAACATCACCGTTCACAGTTGCGGGGGCAGCCGCGGCATCGACCGCGTTCCCTTCTTAGCTCCGGCAAACGCCGAAGAACCTCGAATGCGCAAGGCTACGCATGGTGTGGGGGCGGGTCAATGTCTTGTGGCGTCCGTACCGGCCCCTTCGCGGGCAAGCCTCGCTCCTACAGAGAAATGCGATCCCCTGTAGGAGCGAGGCTTGCCCGCGAAAGGGGCGACTCGGTTTCGAGTTGAGAACCCTTGCCAATTGACGCCCAACCCCCGCCCATGCTCTCCTACACACCTTGTTACGGGTGCCCTTCACAGGGTGAAACGGGAAACCGGTGATTCATGTGCTTTACTCAAAGCCATGTCAGTCCGGTGCTGCCCCCGCAACGGTAAGCGAGCGAAGCGTCAGATCCACTGTGCCAGCAGTTCGGCATGGGAAGGTGACGCTTGCAGGTTTCGGCTGACGCCAAAGCCCCTCGTGAGCCCGGAGACCGGCCCGCAACACAAAGTGACGATTACGTTCACTGAATAACAAACCCGCGGTGGGCGGGCGCTGTTTGAATCTCTGCGAGCCCGATTCGCAGGGGTCTTCCATGCGCTCTATTCACCCGCTGACAGACCAGAGGGAAGCGCCATGTCGATCATCAGCAGCACCGGCCACACATCCGCCAGCACCACCACGACCACCCTGGCTCAACGCCTGACCGCCGCCGTCTGCGCGTCGATCCTTGGCGCGTGCCTGGTGTATTTCGCCGGTTTCTCGCACATCGAAGCGGTGCACAACGCTGCGCACGATACCCGTCACAGCTCCGCCTTCCCGTGCCATTGAGACCTGTCGACATGATCAAGCGTATTGCGCAAACCGCAGGTTTCACAGGGCTGCTGGCCGCCCTGTTGCTGACCCTGCTGCAAAGCTTCTGGGTCGCTCCGCTGATTCTGCAGGCCGAGACTTACGAAAAATCCGAACCGGCCGCTGTTGAAGTACATGAACACGCCGCCGGTGCCGCCGCTCACACCCACGATGCAGAAGCCTGGGAGCCGGAAGACGGCTGGCAGCGCGTGCTGTCGACAACTGGCGGCAACCTGGTAGTGGCTGTCGGTTTCGCCCTGATGCTCGCGGGGCTCTACACGCTGCGCTCGCCGACCAAAACCTCGCAGGGCCTGCTCTGGGGCCTGGCCGGTTACGCGACGTTTGTACTGGCACCGACCCTCGGCCTGCCGCCGGAACTGCCGGGCACGGCTGCGGCTGACCTGGCACAACGGCAAATCTGGTGGATCGGCACTGCAGCGTCCACCGCCGTCGGCATCGCGCTGATCGCTTTCAGCCGCCACTGGCTGATGAAGCTCCTGGGCGTGGCGATTCTCGCCGTCCCTCACGTGATCGGTGCACCACAACCGGAAGTGCACTCGATGCTCGCGCCGCAAGCCCTGGAAACGCAATTCAAAATCGCTTCGCAGCTGACCAACCTCGGATTCTGGCTGGCCCTGGGCCTGATCAGCGCCTGGTTGTTCCGCCGCAAAAGCGATGGTCAATACCACGCATGAGCGACACCAGCACAGCGCCGACGTTAGTGGTCGGCCTGGGCTGCCAGCGCGGCTGCCCCGTCAGCACGCTTCGGGCGTTACTCGATCTGGCACTACAGGCGCATCAAATCGGACTTCAGCAGATTACGGCGTTGGCCAGCATCGACCTGAAACGTGATGAACCTGGCTTGATCGAGCTTGCCGCACAACTCGAATTGCCGCTGACGTACTTCAGCAGTGAACAACTGAAAGATTACAAACCGCGACTCAGCCACCATTCGGACATCGCTTTTGAGCGCACCGGCTGCTACGGCGTAGCAGAAAGCGCCGCCCTCGCCCTTGCCGAACAACTGACCCAGGCGCCGGCAAAACTGCTGATTTCCCGACAAAAATATGCCCAGGCGACCCTGGCATTGGCCTGCGCTGCGCAAAATCCCCGATAATCCTCGCCTTCGATCATGAGCAATCTTCATCTGAAGCCTTGCCCAGCCCCTTTTTCTGACAGGAAACGACGATGACCGTCTATTTCATTGGCGCAGGTCCCGGCGACCCGGAACTGATCACCGTCAAAGGCCAGCGGCTGATTCGCAGCTGCCCGGTGATCATCTACGCCGGCTCACTGGTGCCCGCCGCCGTACTGGAAGGCCACAACGCCGAACAGGTGGTCAACAGCGCCGAACTGCACCTGGAACAGATCATCGAGCTGATCAAAACCGCCCATGCCAACGGCCAGGATGTGGCGCGGGTGCATTCCGGCGATCCGAGCCTGTATGGCGCGATTGGCGAGCAGATTCGTTACCTGCGCGAACTCGATATTGCGTTTGAAATCATTCCCGGTGTTACCGCGACGGCGGCGTGTGCGGCGCTGTTGGGTGCGGAGCTGACGCTGCCGGACGTGTCACAGAGCGTGATCCTGACCCGCTACGCCGACAAGACCGCGATGCCTGCCGGTGAAGAGCTGGGCAGCCTGGCGCAGCATGGGGCGACCATGGCCATTCATTTGGGGGTGAATCACCTGGAGAAAATCCTGGTTGAATTGCTGCCGCATTACGGCGCGGATTGTCCGATTGCGGTGATTCACCGGGCGACCTGGCCGGATCAGGATTGGGTGGTGGGGACGATTGCGGATATTGCCGGGAAGGTTGAGGCGAAGGGGTTTCGGCGCACGGCGTTGATTCTGGTGGGTCGGGTGTTGGGCAGCGATCAGTTCAGTGAGTCGTCGCTGTATCGCGCCGGGCATGCGCATTTGTATCGCCCATAAGGTCCCATCGCGAGCAGGCTCACTCCTACAGGGGATTTGTGTCCGCCGCAGATCTAATGTGGGAGTGAGCCTGCTCGCGATAGGGCCAATGAATTTCACCCATAAAAAAACGGCGCTCACGGGGCGCCGTTTTTCATGTCGCAGCGAACACCTTACTTAGTAGTAGGCGTTTTCTTTCTGCGTGTGGTCAGTCACGTCACGAACACCCTTGAGCTCGGGAATGCGCTCGAGCAAGGTGCGCTCGATGCCTTCACGCAGGGTGACGTCTGCCTGGCCGCAGCCCTGGCAACCGCCGCCGAACTTCAGAACGGCGATGCCGTCATCGACCACATCGATCAGGCTGACCTGACCGCCGTGGCTCGCGAGCCCCGGGTTGATCTCGGTTTGCAGGTAGTAGTTGATGCGCTCGTTGATCGGGCTGTCGGCGTTGACCATCGGGACTTTGGCGTTTGGCGCCTTGATGGTCAGCTGGCCGCCCATGCGGTCGGTGGCGTAGTCGACAACCGCATCGTCCAGGAAAGCTTCGCTGAACGAGTCGATGTAAGCAGTGAAGCTTTTCAGCCCCAGCGCGGTGTCTTCGGGTTTTTCTTCGCCCGGCTTGCAATAAGCAATGCAGGTTTCGGCGTACTGGGTGCCAGGCTGGGTGATGAAGACGCGGATGCCGATGCCCGGGGTGTTCTGCTTGGAGAGCAGATCAGCCAGGTAATCGTGGGCGGCGTCGGTAATGGTAATAGCGGTCATGGAAACTCCTCGCAGGCTTGGGCGCAGTTTACGCCAATCATCGCGCCGCACAAAGTCCTAGTATTTTTGTCGGGAAAGATTACGACAATACCTCTGCCTAATGTAGGAGCGAAGCTTGCTCGCGAAGGTGTGTCAGGCGACAGGTATGTAGCTGATACACCTTCGCGAGCAAGCTTCGCTCCTACATTAGATAGGGGGGATTCAAAGATTCTCGTAGCGGTTCATGTCCAGCACGCCCTCTTCCACCGGGTCGGTTTCGTGGACGTACCGGCTCAGGTCATGGAAGTAGAACCAGAATTGCGGATGACTGCGGCGAATCCCCCAGCGTTCGACGATTTTCTCGAAGCGATTGGCATCCTTGGCGTTTTCCATCTCCTCGACAAAGGCTGGCACCTGATCGGCGGGAATGTTGAACATGAAGTTCGGATAGGTGCTGAGCACACCCGGGAAAATGGTCAGCGTGTCGAGCCCCGGCTGATAACGCAGCGACTCACCGAGCAGGAATGCGACGTTGCTGTGTGCGCGGTTGCGCAACAGGCTATAAACCTCGCGTTTGCCGCTCGCGGCTTCGATACGCAGCATCGTCGCTTCCGGCAGTTGATCAATAACCTTCAGCCCGGCGGCGGGCCGTGAGGTCAGGCGACTCAAGGCCTGCTCGGCGCTCTGCAAATCCGGGTCGATGTTCGGCCGCGAGCAATAGGCCCCGTCGCAGCGGTTGATCGGATCGGGCTTGGCATTGAGCTCACCGTAACGGGCCAGCAATTGCATGGAAAAGTCGCGTTTCGGGTCTTTTTCGTCGAGGTTCAGTGCCGTCGGCTTGTCGTTGTCGATGGCCTCGTAATCCAGCCACATCTTGAATTTGCCGCTGCTCTGGTACCAGTCGTCCAGATAGTCGTCGCGTGAATCGGCGGGCATCAGGCGCAGGAAATTCTGCTCGGCGCCATTACGGATCAGGTCGAAATACAGGCGTGTTTGCGCTTGATGGGAAACGTTGCCGTACACGTCGAAGTTGACCGCCAACTGATAATACGTGCGCTCCAGCAACGGGAAATCGAACAGCCACATCGTTTGCGGCACGTCGCCGATCAGGCCCTTGTTCACCGAGGCGCTGTCGAAATGCCGGAAGATAGTCAGCAGCGCGTTGTCGTTGCCGGCCCACAAAGTCGACCAGCTCGGCGCGGGCGCGTCTGCGTAGTTGTCGCGGCGCAGCACTTCATACTCGTTACGTTTGTCGCGATAGTCATGCCACAGGCTCAGCACGCTGCCGACATCGTCGTTCTGCCCCGGCATGGCCAGCAACGGCGTGGCCTGGCCGCGGTAGATCGGGTCGATGATGTAGAGATCGTGTTCCGGCGCCTGGAACAGCGCCCAGAAGTTATCGCGAATCACATCCGTGGCGATCTGCCCACGGCACACCGGCCCGCGGATAAACGTGCGCACGAAGTATTCGGCGTTATCGAGCATGAACTGATAGCGCGCCTGCGCCGGAATCGCCTCGAACGTGGCAAACGGATTGGCCCGGCGCTCCGGACCGTAGCCCGGCAAGGCATTGGCCTGCCAGTTGCCGTTGTAGAACAGGCTTTTGACCCGCGCCATCTTCGCCGCGCTCAGCGGGTAGGTGATGTGGGTCTTCTGCACGATCACGCCCTGCACCGGCCACAAGCGGTAATACACCTGCGTGCCCGGATCGTCATTCGGGCGGCGGGTGTTGATCAGGTCAATCGGCTGGCCGGTCGGCGTGCGCGAACGCACCCACTGGAAGAAATGCCCCGGTTCACCGTCCTTGAAGTAAATGTGGGCAAGGAACCAGTGCTCGAACAACCAGCGCCCCACCAGACTCTGCCGGGCGCCCGGCGAGTTGAGCAGGTTTTCCCACTGCACCACCTGCAAGGCTTCTTTCGCCGAAGGCACCAGGCCTTGTTCATCGATCGGCGCACCCGAGGCCAGCCAGCGTTGCAGCGTCTGGTACTGCTGTTCGGTCAGGCCGGTGACCGCCAGCGGCATGCCTTCCTTCGGATGAGCGCCCGCGTAACCGTCGAACTCGGCCGGCATCGCGCACATATTTTCACGATTGAGGCCCAGGACGATGTCTTCCGGCAATTTGGCATTGGGCGTCAGCGGCGTTTTGTGCCCCAGTTCCAGCATCCGCGCCATCAACGCGGCCTGGCTGCCCTGGGCGTCAAGTACGGGGTAGAAGCCTTTTTGCTGCCAGGCGTGCTTGCCGAAGGCGTCATAAAACAACCGGGTCGGCGCGGCCGCCTGGCTGCGGTCGCCGTCGTAAACCGGGACTTTCGACGCACCGCGCGCCGCGCCTTCGCCGCTGCCCAGGTTGAGCTGACAGGCGGCGTCATTGCAGGCATGGCAGGCCACGCACTTTTCGGTGAAGATCGGTTGGATGTCGCGGGTGTAGGAAATGCCAGCGGAAGGCGCCAGGCCCTGCGCCACGGCGCCCCAGCTTAAAAACAGCAGTACGCTGCTGATGACGACGCGATACGACATGTCCCTGTTCCCGATCCTTGAAAAAACGCAGCGATTCTACCGGGACAGCGCGCCGACCAACATGAGCGATATTCATGCAATTCCCCGACATGCTCTAAAACCGCACAGGTTTGCTATGATTCCGCCCCTTCGTCATGGTCTTTCCGAGTAGTCCCAATGTCCGATCGCAGTGTTCGCCTTCAAGCCCTCAAGCACGCCCTCAAAGAGCGCATTCTGATTCTCGATGGCGGCATGGGCACGATGATCCAGAGCTACAAGCTCGAGGAACAGGATTACCGTGGCAAACGCTTTGCCGACTGGCCAAGCGATGTCAAAGGCAACAACGACCTGTTGGTGCTGACGCGCCCGGACGTGATCGGTGGCATCGAAAAAGCCTACCTGGATGCCGGCGCTGACATCCTGGAAACCAACACCTTCAACGCCACGCGGATTTCCATGGCCGACTACGGCATGGAAGAACTGGCCTACGAACTGAACGTAGAAGGCGCTCGCCTGGCCCGCAAGATCGCCGATGCGAAGACCCTCGAGAACCCGGACAAGCCGCGCTTCGTCGCCGGCGTGCTCGGCCCGACCAGCCGCACCTGCTCGCTGTCCCCGGACGTGAACAACCCCGGCTATCGCAACGTGACCTTCGATGAACTGGTGGAAAACTACACCGAGGCCACCAAAGGCCTGATCGAAGGCGGCGCCGACCTGATCCTGATCGAAACCATTTTCGACACCCTGAACGCCAAAGCCGCGATCTTCGCCGTACAAGGGGTGTTCGAAGAGTTGGGCATCGAGCTGCCGATCATGATTTCCGGCACCATCACCGACGCCTCCGGCCGTACCCTTTCCGGCCAGACTACCGAAGCGTTCTGGAACTCCGTGGCCCACGCCAAACCGATTTCGGTCGGCCTGAACTGCGCCCTCGGCGCCAGCGAACTGCGCCCGTACCTGGAAGAGCTGTCGAACAAGGCCGGCACCCACGTTTCGGCGCACCCGAACGCCGGCCTGCCGAACGAATTCGGCGAGTACGACGAACTGCCGTCGCAAACCGCCAAGGTCATCGAAGAATTCGCCCAAAGCGGCTTCCTCAACATTGTCGGCGGCTGCTGCGGCACCACGCCGGGTCATATCGAAGCCATCGCCAAAGCCGTGGCCGGTTATGCACCGCGTGAAATCCCGGACATTGCGAAGGCTTGCCGCCTCTCCGGCCTGGAGCCGTTCACCATCGATCGCAGCTCGTTGTTCGTCAACGTCGGCGAGCGCACCAACATCACCGGCTCGGCCAAATTCGCCCGCCTGATCCGTGAAGACAACTACACCGAAGCCCTGGAAGTCGCCCTGCAGCAGGTCGAAGCCGGCGCCCAGGTGATCGACATCAACATGGACGAAGGGATGCTCGATTCGAAGAAGGCCATGGTGACCTTCCTCAATCTGATTGCCGGCGAACCGGACATCTCCCGCGTACCGATCATGATCGACTCCTCGAAATGGGAAGTGATCGAAGCCGGCCTGAAATGCATCCAGGGCAAGGGCATCGTCAACTCGATCAGCATGAAAGAAGGCGTCGAGCAGTTCATCCATCACGCCAAGCTGTGCAAACGCTACGGCGCTGCAGTCGTCGTGATGGCCTTCGACGAAGCCGGCCAGGCCGACACCGAAGCGCGCAAGAAAGAGATCTGCAAACGCTCCTACGACATTCTGGTCAACGAAGTCGGCTTCCCGCCGGAAGACATCATCTTCGACCCGAACATCTTTGCCGTGGCCACCGGTATCGAAGAACACAACAACTACGCTGTGGACTTCATCAACGCCTGCGCCTACATCCGCGACGAACTGCCGTACGCGCTGACCTCGGGCGGCGTATCGAACGTGTCGTTCTCGTTCCGCGGCAACAACCCGGTGCGCGAGGCGATTCACTCGGTATTCCTGCTGTACGCGATCCGCAACGGCCTGACCATGGGTATCGTCAACGCCGGCCAGCTGGAGATCTACGACCAGATTCCGCAAGAATTGCGCGACGCCGTCGAAGACGTGATCCTCAACCGCACCCCGGAAGGCACCGACGCCCTCCTCGCCATCGCCGACAAGTACAAGGGCGACGGCAGCGTCAAGGAAGCCGAGACCGAAGAATGGCGCGGCTGGGAGGTCAACAAGCGCCTGGAGCATGCACTGGTCAAAGGCATCACCACGCACATCGTCGAAGACACCGAAGAATCGCGCCAATCGTTCGCCCGCCCGATCGAAGTGATCGAAGGCCCGCTGATGTCCGGCATGAACATCGTCGGCGACCTGTTCGGCGCCGGTAAAATGTTCCTGCCGCAGGTGGTGAAATCCGCTCGCGTGATGAAGCAGGCCGTGGCCCACTTGATCCCGTTCATCGAACTGGAAAAAGGCGACAAGCCGGAAGCCAAGGGCAAGATCCTGATGGCAACGGTGAAAGGCGACGTGCACGACATCGGCAAGAACATCGTCGGCGTGGTGCTCGGCTGCAACGGCTACGACATCGTCGACCTCGGCGTGATGGTGCCGGCCGAGAAGATCCTGCAAGTGGCCAAGGAGCAGAAGTGCGACATCATCGGCCTGTCCGGCCTGATCACGCCGTCGCTGGATGAAATGGTCCACGTGGCCCGCGAAATGCAGCGCCAGGACTTCCACCTGCCGTTGATGATCGGCGGCGCGACCACCTCCAAGGCACA
The DNA here is from genome assembly GCF_019956105.1 of Pseudomonas sp. BF-RE-25. Lineage (NCBI taxonomy): Bacteria > Pseudomonadati > Pseudomonadota > Gammaproteobacteria > Pseudomonadales > Pseudomonadaceae > Pseudomonas > Pseudomonas sp. BF-RE-25. The sequence goes on along the minus strand of NZ_JAHBDB010000008.1, from coordinate 73,713 downwards.
CACGGCGGTGAAGATCGAGCCCAAGTACAGCAACGACGCGGTGATCTACGTGACCGACGCCTCCCGCGCCGTGGGCGTGGCGACGCAGTTGCTGTCCAAGGAATTGAAAGCCGGTTTCGTTGAGAAGACCCGTCTGGAATACATCGACGTTCGCGAACGCACTGCCAACCGCAGCGCCCGCACCGAACGCCTGAGCTACCCGGCAGCCATCGCCAAGAAGCCGCAGTTCGACTGGAGCACCTACGCGCCGGTCAAACCAACTTTCACCGGTTCCAAAGTGCTGGACAACATCGACCTGAAAGTCCTGGCCGAATACATCGACTGGACGCCGTTCTTCATCTCCTGGGACCTGGCCGGCAAGTTCCCGCGCATCCTCACGGATGAAGTGGTCGGTGAAGCCGCCACCGCGCTGTACGCCGATGCCCAGGAAATGCTCGCCAAACTGATCGACGAGAAACTGATCAGCGCCCGCGCAGTGTTCGGCTTCTGGCCAGCCAACCAGGTGCGTGACGACGACATCGAAGTCTACGGCGATGACGGCAAGCCATTGGCCAAGCTGCATCACCTGCGTCAGCAGATCATCAAGACCGACGGCAAGCCGAACTTCTCCCTGGCCGACTTCGTTGCACCGAAGGACAGCGAAATCACCGACTACGTGGGCGGTTTCATCACCACCGCCGGCATCGGTGCCGAGGAAGTGGCCAAGGCGTATCAGGACGCCGGCGACGACTACAACTCGATCATGGTCAAGGCCCTGGCCGACCGTCTGGCCGAGGCCTGCGCCGAGTGGCTGCACCAGCAGGTTCGTAAGGATTACTGGGGTTATGCCAAGGACGAGACGCTGGACAACGAGGCGCTGATCAAAGAGCAATACACCGGCATCCGCCCTGCTCCGGGCTACCCGGCGTGCCCCGATCACACCGAGAAGGCCGCGCTGTTTGCGCTGCTCGACCCCGAAGCCGCCGAAATGCGTGCCGGCCGCAGCGGCGTGTTCCTCACCGAACACTACGCGATGTTCCCGGCGGCGGCGGTCAGCGGCTGGTACTTCGCTCACCCGCAGGCGCAGTACTTCGCAGTGGGCAAGATCGACAAGGATCAGGTGCAGAGCTACACCTCGCGTAAAGGTCAGGAGTTGAGCGTGACCGAACGCTGGTTGGCGCCGAACCTGGGTTACGACAACTAAGCCCAAGGATACACACACCCCACCTGTAGGAGCTGGCTTGCCAGCGATGACGGCCTTGAGTTCAACACAAGTCCAAAGGGCCTCATCGCCGGCAAGCCGGCTCCTACAGAATTGTGTTCGACTCCGGGTTTGGGCCACGGGATTGGCTATGCTTACTTTTCACATATTAGTGACGAGGGGTTTATGGACGATCCAGTCGACAACAAGCCGCCTACTTTCTGGCAAATGCTGCACAGCGTGATGGCGGCAGCTTTTGGTGTGCAAAGCGGAAAGAACCGCGCGCGGGATTTCACCCACGGCAAGCCGAGTCATTTCGTGATTCTGGGGATTCTGTTCACGGCAGTGTTTGCGTTGACGCTCTACGGCATCGTGCAACTGGTGATCATGCTGGCCGGGGTTTAGCGCATAAGGGTTTGCAGGCTGAACGGATAGCGATAGGACACAGGCCGGCCCTTGGCCGACATTCGGCGGAAGTTCACGCCGTAGTCCGGCGATTCACCCATGGCCAGCATTCGCCTGGCGGTTGCCCTGTCGACCAGTTGCAGCAGCGGGATCTGGCGGTCACGGCCGCCGTACCGGCTGATGTCCACGCCCCGATCAAGGTCATGCACCTGCACCAGCGCCCAACCGCCCAAAGTGAAATGCCCGCCCAACAATACGCTCAACTTTCCATCGACCTTCGCCTGCAACGCGGCCGTCGAAGTATTGACCGCGCTGAACAATGCGTCCTTTCCGGGCACACCGCCCGCCTCCGTGTACGCCTGCATGGCGCCAAACGCCATTTCGTCATTGGCTGACCACACCAGCGAGACTTTCGGGTAGCGCCGGAACAGCAACTTTGCCTGTTCATAAGCGCGATTACGGGTCCAACCGCTGTAAACCAATTGCCGCAAACGCACTTGCGGGTGCTCGGCCAGCGCTCGCATCATGCCTTGCTCACGCAGTTGCGCCGACGGCGTGATCTTCAGGCCGGAGAACGCCAGCAACTCGATCACCTGACCAGGCGCCACGGGCGGGTGCTGGCGAATCAGCTCCTTGGCCATCAGGTAGCCGCCCTCCTCGTCGTTGGGCACCAGGCTGCCCAGTCGATCAGGGCGTTCACCCAGCAGGCTCATTTGGTTGGCCGTCAGCGACGCGTTGACCATAAACAGTTTCACGCCGCTGCCTTGCGCCAGGCGCAACACTTGCGGGGCAATGTACTGTTCGTTGGCGAAAATCAGATAGTCCGGACGATCGGGACCTTGCAGTGCACGGCGCGCTTGCGCCAGCGTGAGTTCCGGCATGCGTCGGGAATAGAGAATCCGCAGGTCGATACCCAGGTCCGTGGCGGCCGCTTGCATGAATTGCGAATAGCTGACCCAGAAGGCTTCGTCAGTTTCCCCGGGATTCAGGAACAACACCGATTCCGCACGCGCAGCAGGGCCGTAAACCGTGCCGAGCAGCAACAGGAAGGTGTAGAAAAACTTCGACATTGATCGTCCGAGCCCCCGGAAATTCGCCGCGCATTATAGCCAGCGAACACCCGTAAAACGGCGTTTATTGCAGTTTTTGTCCGACAATTGTCGGGACCGGGCCCGGACGGGGTCGGTTATTGATGGCTGACCCAGAATACCGCTGTCCCCACGACCAGAATGATCAGAAACAGAATGGCCCAAGCATCGGCCGTACTGTCAGGCTTTGAAGCTTTGGTAGGGTTGCTCATTGCATCGCCTCTTGTCGGTTTTATCGGTGATTGCATAAAGACTCGACCACAGTTAAGACGATGATTGCCCACACCACAAATACGGGTTTAGTAATAACGATTCTCGTTAGTCGATTTGGTTCTTTACATATACTCAAACATCACTTTTGCGCATAACTCCAAACTGGTATCTTGCCCCGGCTCCGTTGGGAGTGCGCGGCCGTGCGCGCAGAATTGCCGAGGCAGTATCGGAGACTTTCCAGGCGAAAAACGCAACTGGATCCGACCGGCCCAAGCCTGAGAACAGGACTTATATGTACGTATACGACGAGTACGATCAGCGGATCATCGAGGACCGCGTCAAGCAGTTCCGTGATCAGACCCGACGCTATCTGGCAGGCGAGCTGAGCGAAGAAGAATTCCGCCCTCTGCGTCTGCAAAACGGGCTTTACATCCAACGCTTCGCGCCGATGTTGCGAGTGGCGGTGCCTTACGGCCAGCTGACTTCGCGCCAGACGCGAATGATGGCGAAGATTGCCCGCGACTATGACAAGGGCTACGCCCACATCAGCACCCGCCAGAACGTGCAGTTCAACTGGCCGGCGCTGGAAGACATCCCGGACATCCTTGCCGAGCTGGCGACCGTGCAGATGCACGCAATCCAGACCAGCGGCAACTGCCTGCGCAACGTCACCACCGACCAGTTCGCCGGTGTCGCTGCCGACGAGTTGATCGATCCGCGCCCATGGTGCGAGATCGTCCGCCAGTGGACCACGTTCCACCCGGAATTCGCTTACCTGCCGCGCAAGTTCAAGATCGCCATCAACGGTTCGACTTCCGACCGTGCGGCCATCGAAGTCCACGACATCGGCCTTGAGCCGGTGCACAACGCCGCTGGCGAACTGGGTTTCCGTGTGCTGGTCGGTGGCGGCCTCGGTCGTACGCCGGTGGTCGGGGCGTTCATCAATGAATTCCTGCCGTGGCAAGACCTGTTGAGCTACCTCGACGCCATCCTGCGCGTGTACAACCGCTATGGCCGTCGTGACAACAAGTACAAGGCGCGGATCAAGATTCTGGTCAAGGCCCTGACGCCTGAAGTCTTCGCGCAGAAAGTCGACGCGGAAATGGAACACCTTCGCGGTGGCCAGACCACGCTGACCGAAGCCGAAGTGCATCGCGTCGCCAAACACTTCGTCGACCCGGACTACAAGGCGCTGGACAACCAGACCGCCGAACTGGCCGAACTCGACAAGCAACACCCGGGCTTCGCCCGCTGGCGTACCCGCAACACCTTGGCGCACAAAAAGCCGGGCTATGTTGCCGTGACCCTGTCCCTGAAGCCGACCGGCGTTGCGCCGGGCGACATCACCGACAAGCAGCTCGACGCCGTGGCCGACCTGGCCGATCGCTACAGCTTCGGTCAACTGCGTACGTCCCACGAGCAGAACATCATTCTGGCCGACGTCGAACAGTCCCAACTGTTCGCCATGTGGGGCGAATTGCGCGAGCAAGGTTTCGCCACGCCGAACATCGGTTTGCTGACCGACATCATCTGCTGCCCTGGCGGCGATTTCTGCTCGTTGGCCAACGCCAAGTCGATCCCGATCGCCGAATCGATCCAGCGCCGTTTCGACGACCTGGATTACCTGTTCGACATCGGTGAACTGGACCTGAACATCTCCGGTTGCATGAACGCCTGTGGTCACCACCACGTCGGCCACATCGGTATTCTCGGGGTGGACAAGAAAGGCGAAGAGTTCTACCAGGTATCCCTCGGCGGCAGCGCCAGCCGTGATGCGAGCCTGGGCAAGATCCTCGGCCCGTCCTTTGCCCAGGACGCCATGCCAGACGTGATCGAGAAACTGATCGACGTGTACATCGAACAACGTACCGAAGACGAGCGTTTCATCGACACCTATCAGCGTATTGGCATCGACCTCTTCAAGGAACGCGTCTATGCAGCGAATAATTAAGAACAACGAAGTCGTCGATGAAACCTGGCACTTGCTGCCCAAGGATTTCAACATCGACGAGATCACCAACTGCGACGACTACATCGTCCCGTTGCAGCTGTGGCGCGAACACAGCCGCATGCTCCTGGCCCGCGACGGCGGCCTGGGCGTGTGGCTGGATGCCGATGAAGAAGCCGAAGAAATCGGTGAGGACGTGGCGAGTTTCCAGGTCATCGCCTTGAACTTCCCGGCCTTCACCGATGGCCGCAACTACTCCAACGCCCGCCTCCTGCGTGACCGTTACGGTTTCAAAGGCGAACTGCGGGCGATCGGCGATGTGCTGCGCGACCAGTTGTTCTACATGCATCGCTGCGGTTTCGACGCCTTTGCAGTGCGCGCCGATAAAGACCCGTACGAAGCCCTGGAAGGTCTCAAGGACTTCTCGGTGACCTATCAGGCCGCCACCGACGAACCGCTGCCGCTGTTCCGTCGCCGCTGACCACATAAAGCCCTGACCCCATGGGGTCAGGGCTTTATCAGCTCCACCAATCTGCTATCGCTCGATCGGAATCGGTTGCCCCAAGGCCACCCAGTCCCGGTATAGCTGCGCACGGTTTTCCAGTGCCGCGAAAACCGCAAGAGGGTTATCGAAAGCGCCCTCCGGCATCGATACATCTCGCGCCAACCGCCCCCACAATTCTTCCGAAGCGTCTGCTTCCGTCAACATCCGCCATACCCGTGCCTGAAGGTCCAGATAATTGACCTGGAAATCCGGGGTGAGCGTCAATGTGTTCATGGTCCCTAAAAACCGGCCTCCTCTTGGCTTGAGCGCCAGTCGCTGCCAGATTTGCAGCCGGGCATCGCGCAGCCCTGCTTCAGTCCCGTTCAGCCAGGCCGCCGGATTCCCATAGTCAGCCCCCGCCGCACTCAACCATAAGTTGATCCCCGTTTGTTCTCGATGCGTAATCAGCCGCCGCAACGTGTCTTCGTCGGTCAACGGATTGTTCCACAGCAGCACCCGATCCCTTGCAATAGCCTGGTTTAGCACTGCCTGGGGAACCCGCGTGATCTGGTTATCGCGCAAATCAAGGGAGGTCAGGTACGGCTCATGCTTGATCCCGACCGGGCATCGACTTATTCCGGTATTCCTCAGGTTGAGCCGGCGCAGGTTGTTCAAGCCGAGCACCATCGGCGGTACGCCCAACGGGTTGTCGCTCAGGTCGAGGCTTTGCAGACTGGTCAGATCGGTCAGTTGTGAAGCGGCGCGCTCACTGAATACCAGTTGGGTGGCACGCAGATTGATTGAGGACAGGTGTCTCAACCCGCAGAGGGAAGGCGGCAAGGCACACCCCTCGTGGCCGTCCTCGGAGAAATGACGCAAGTCGACGTTTTCCAGATTCAACGTTTCAAGATTCGGGAAGCTTTCGAGAAAGCCGTTCAAACTGCCCTCCTCGGTCAGATGGAAGCCTTGCATCGACAATTCGATCACATCGTCCAGCCGGACATTCAGGGCAGGCAATCGGTGATAATTCTCGAAGTTAAGATCGAGCCTGACACCGCGCAGTTGCTCGCCTGAGTACAGGCGATTTAGCGGTGGCCCGCGTTTTTGCCAGATAGCGACAAGCTCTACGGCAAGCTCAGTCCTGATCGCTCGCTCCTCATTCAAGCCCGTTTGCAGGACATGCGCATTGTGCACGGCGATTTGTGCATGGCTCATACCCGCAGCGGCTTCGTCGCCCATGGCCAGCAAGGGAAGTTCGATGTCGGCAATGTCTAGCGCGGCTTGATCGACCCAGTCAATCAAATCGGTGTTGAGCTGGTGCAACTGCAGATTCAGCCCGTCGATGTGCGCCTGCACGGATACACCCGCGCGCTGTATGACCTGATCCGCGTCCGCGTCGGTGAAGTCCGGGTAAATGTCCTTGATCTGTAATCGGGTCGCTTGCAGTTTCATGGCGTCACCCTGCGGCGTCGTCGGGTAGCCTCCACCGCGCAACCCCTGCCGTTCGAAGGTCAGCCCTGAGTCGAGCCTTTGCAAGCCAAGCAGGGTTTCGGTTCGGGACAATGCGTGATCGCTGAGGCTGAGCCGCAACTCGCTGGCTGGATCCAGCGACGTGAGATGCAACACTGAGCGCTCTTCCTCCGACAGCACGCCGAGGATCGCGTCGTAGAAATCCGTTTGCCGGCCTTGCCGCAGGTAACGGTTTCCCACCTTGATGAGGTATCGGAAGTTCGGGGTATCAAGTGGTCCGCAACGGTCAAGAACCCGGCCAGTGGACGAACCGTCGAGGACCTCGATCCGCAAGTCCTGGGGCCAGCCGAGCAGGTTTTTCAGGGAGTGCAATGCCAGCCTGTCCGTCTCGGCGTTCACCACCGAGCGCAGATAAAAGCCTTCATAGGCACGATTGAGCCGCACATGCTGTTGGTATTGCCGTGCCTTGCTGTCCAGACGTGCGAAAACCTGCCTGGCCTCGGCCATCTCGGGCGCTCTTTGGATATCCACGCCATAGCGGTCGAGCATTTGCTCGATAGCGCTTGTTGGCAGGTCCGGGTATTGCTCCTGGAACAACCGGACCCATTCAAGCTCTGAACGTTGAAGTTCAGCGTAACGTTGGCCGAATAGCACTGGGTCCCCGGCCGGCCCTAGATCCTGATCGATCCTGAAGCGATTGATGGTGTCAGCCAACAAGGGCGTCGGCGAGCGGCCAGTCTGGATCAACCGCAGCATGTCGTCGTCAATCGTGCTGACCTTGCCGATCTGCGTCAGCACTTCATCGCTGAAGGACGCAACAGAGGGGCCAATTGCGCGCATGAGTTCGACGCGGGTCGCCGGCACCACGTTCGAAGGGCCTGGCGTTGGGGCAACGGCCACTTCCGGCACGGGCCTTGCGCCTTCCTCTGCTGAATCGACGATGGCTGCGTCACCTTTCGTCGCCACCTCCGCGACGATCGGCAAGGCATTGAGCAAGCCAAAAACCGTGCGCGTCACGCCCTCTGAGCGTTCGCTGGATGTCTTGCCGTTGACCACCTGATCAATGCCGTAGCCCGCATCGATAAGCCCGGCCAGCGCCAAGATTCCCTCGCCTCCCGGAACGAACAACGCCAAGGGCCCGAACCGGTTCACCCACTGCACAAGCGGCTCAACGACCGCGCTTAAATTGTCACGATTGACCTGGGCATCGTCCCGGATGCTTTTGATGCTGGCCCGGGCGGCCTGCTTCATCGTCAGCACGCACTGGGCAAACGGATCGGTGTCAGATGCCGGATCGTCGTAGCCAATGTACTCGTCCGGGTCCCAGTAGCCGTCGTTGTTGAAAAAACCGGCATTGTTCGTCAGCCAGTGTTTTGCCGGATACAACGCCATGCCATCCAGCGCCGTCAGAACACCGGCATGAAACGTACCGTCTTCGCGGTCATCTTCAGCAAAGTGGGCGGCCAATGCCTGCCTGGTCTCACTCACCCGGCCTTGAGCGACAATCCATTGGTGCAGTTGAACGGCATCGGCGAATTCGTGCAGCGGAGAAGAGTTGCCGGGAATGTACAACAGCACTCTGGGGCTTGCTGTGTCGCGAAAGGCCCAGATATCGGTCGCGGTATAACGGTAGAGCTTTAACCGGCCGATCCTGACCGAGGAAGGCGCGTGAGTCGGTGCTTGCAGTTGCCCGGTGGTGAGTGTTTCCCATGGCTGATCCGCTGGCAAACCCGCCGCTTGCATCGCCAGTTCCAGGCCTTTTGGCGACAGGCGTTGTTCGTGAAACTGCAACCAGGCGGCCATGACGAACGCCGCTTTGACCGACGTCCTCAGCGCGTAAGGTTCGGCTGCAACAAGTACGTCATCGGCTGGCCAGGCTTGACCGAGATACGCTTCGTACAAGTCCTTCAGTTCCAGTTCCCAGACCCATTTCTTGTAATCGGCAGGTCTCAGGTTGATCTGGGTTGAAGGCCCGTAAACTTGCGGTGTGGTTTGGCGATAGATGCCTTCATACGTCTGGTGATTGCCACTGCCGTGATCGGCGAACTCATCGACGCGCTCGACCATCCGGACCATGGGGCCAACGTCGGGTGGCGTGTACAGACCGAATGCCGTTTCAGCGAAACGCCCGTCACCCACGGTCTGGTAGTTGGTCAGCAGCGTTTGCAGCAGCGAACGGGAACTCGTCATTTTCCCCTGCTCGATACCGTTTTCTGCTGGATGGCCCTTGTAGTTGTAATCAAGCGTAACCAGCAAGGCTGTCTGCGGCTCAATCCCCTGGCCCCATTTTTCCTTGATCAGGTGTTCGCCGAACTGGTCGGGTGTTTGGGGCAACGCGATATCCAGCGCGGCTTTCAGTTCGTCTCGCATTCGTGCAGAGGGCGCAGGATGCGGGCCGGCAGCGTTGTTATGTGGGAGCTCTTTCATGGTGCATTCCATTGCAATCATTTCAGGAACACCACCCTACCCAACCCAGGCTGCCGAAAAAGCCGGACCGATTGACAGTGACGATAGGAAATTTCGCTGCATGCGCACGGAAAGCGCGGCCTTGCGAGAGGCAAAAAAAAACCGTGGAGGCTATCCACGGTTTCATTTTTCAGGCGACGGTGTTTTGAAAAATCACCAGAAGCGTTGCTGGGTCAGCCGACTCCACCAGCTCAGCAATACGCGATCGACCGAGCCGCTGGCCGCCATGCCGATGCGCTCTTGCAAGCTTTTGCGTTCGGCGTAGTGCAGGTGATAAAGCTCCGATTTCTTCGCGCGCTCGGCGAGGTATTCATCGCTGGTCTTGAGCTCGTCCACCAGTTGCTTGTCCAGCGCCGCAATGCCGAGCCAGATTTCGCCGGTTGCCACTTCGTCGATGGCCAATTGCGGGCGATAGCGGGAAACGAAGTTCTTGAACAGCTGGTGAGTGATGTCCAGGTCTTCCTGGAACTTCTCACGGCCCTTCTCGGTATTTTCGCCAAACACGGTGAGGGTGCGTTTGTACTCGCCGGCGGTCAGGACTTCGAAGTCGATGTCGTGTTTTTTCAGCAAGCGATTGACGTTGGGCAACTGCGCCACCACGCCGATCGAGCCGAGAATCGCGAACGGCGCGCTGATGATCTTCTCGCCGATGCACGCCATCATGTAACCGCCACTGGCCGCGACCTTGTCGATACACACGGTCAAAGGCACACCCGCATCACGGATGCGCGCCAGTTGCGAGGATGCCAGGCCGTAGCTGTGAACCATGCCGCCACCGCTTTCCAGACGCAGCACCACTTCGTCCTTTGGCGTGGCCAGGGTCAGCAGCGCGGTGATCTCGTGACGCAGGCTTTCAGTGGCCGATGCCTTGATGTCACCGTCGAAATCCAGCACGAACACCCGAGGTTTTGCTTCGGGTTTCTTCTTTTGCTTTTTCTCGGATTTAGCCTCGACCTTGCGCAAGGCCTTGAGCTGGTCCTTGTCGAGCAAGGTCTGCTCCAGGCGCTCGCGCAGCCCTTTGTAGAAATCATTGAGTTTGCTGACTTGCAACTGGCCGGCCGACTTGCGTCGACCTTTGCTGCGCAATGCCGCGAAACTGGCCAGGACCACCAGAATGGCGATCACCAATGTCACGGTTTTGGCCAGAAAACTGGCGTACTCGGACAAAAACTCCACAGTGACTCCTTCAGTACAATGCGCTGCATAAACACGCGCGGGATACCATCAGCATACCCATGCGCCGGCTTGGCGACCAGCCGTGAAACCTCTGGCAACAGGCCTGTAACGGGCATTTCAAACAAGCGTATGTTTTTTCATTGACAGCTCACCGCCATCCTCATAACCTCGCCGAACCTTCAACGTACCGGGATGACGCGGACGTGGGCACTATCTATTTGATTCGACATGGCCAGGCCTCCTTTGGTGCAGACGACTATGACGTCCTGTCGCCGACCGGTATTCGCCAGGCAGAAGTCCTCGGCCGGCACCTCGCCGAACTGGGTATCAGCTTCGACCGCTGCCTGTCGGGCGACCTGCGCCGACAGCAGCATACGGCCAACAGCGCGCTGGAACAGTTCGCGGCCGTGGGCCTGCCGGTGCCGACCGTGGAAATCGATTCCGCGTTCAACGAATTCGACGCCGACGCGGTCATCCGCGCGCTGTTGCCGGCCATGCTCGACGATGAGCCCGAAGCGCTGGACATCCTGCGCAACGCCGCGCAAAACCGTGCCGAGTTCCAACGTATTTTCGCGCTGATCATCGAGCGCTGGCTGGCCGGTACGTATGACACGCCGGGCCTGGAAAGCTGGCTGGGCTTTGTCGAGCGGGTGCAGGCCGGCCTGCATCGCATTCTCGAAAGCGCCGACAACACCCAGAAAATCGCCGTGTTCACCTCCGGCGGCACCATCACTGCCCTGCTCCACCTCATTACGCAAATGCCCGCCAGGCAGGCCTTTGAACTGAACTGGCAAATCGTCAACACCTCGCTCAACCAACTGAAATTCCGTGGTCGCGAGGTGGCACTGGCTTCTTTCAACAGTCATGCGCACCTGCAACTGTTGAAAGCACCGGAACTCATCACGTTTCGCTGAGTCCGGACTATTGTGACCCTGGCTGTAATCACCCAGCTCTAATTACCCAAGAAAGGATCGAACCATGACCTCCGTAGCTGATGCCGTACAAGCAATGAAAGCCAAGTTCAACCCAGCCGCTGCTGCCGGCCTGGACCTGGTTTTCGGTTTCCGCATCGACGACACCAAGAACTTCTCGCTGATCGTCAAGAACAGCACCTGCGAACTGCAAGAAGGCGAAAACCCGGACGCCCAGGTCACTCTGGTGATGGACGGCGAAACCCTGGAAGGCATCGTTGACGGTTCGACCGACGGCATGCAAGCGTTCATGGGCGGCAAACTGCGCGCTGAAGGCGACATGATGCTGGCCATGAAACTGTCCGAGCTGTTCCCAAGCTAAGACGGCGGCTCCCGCGCTCGGGAGCCTCTCTGGCTGCATACGAATCCCGCCCCTTGTGGCGGGATTCGTCGTTTTTCACCTTTGGAAAACGGCTGTCGGTGAATTTGCGGTCTATATTCCTTCTGGCCGCATGCGTCAGACATCGGCTGTTCTATCCCCTTTTTCTTCTATGAAAGAACCGAGCGGAGAACACTGCATGAGCCCACCTGACGAGCACGACGGTTTCAACCGTCGACGTGTACTGCAAGGCCTTACGGCAGGTGCCGTCGGCGCCTGGATCAGCCCGCTAATCGCAGGGAGTAAAACCATGCCAGATGCCCCGGCCGACCTCATTCTGTACAACGGACGCCTGCACACCGTCGATCGCAAGAAACCCCAGGCCAGCGCCGTCGCGATCAGGGACGGACGCTTCGTGGTGGTCGGCAGTGACGCTCAGGCCATGGCCCTGCAAGGTCCCGGCACGCAAATTATTGATCTGCACGGTCGCACGGTGATTCCCGGCCTCAATGACTCGCACCTGCACTTGATCCGTGGCGGCTTGAATTACAACCTTGAATTGCGCTGGGAAGGCGTGCCGTCCTTGGTCGATGCCTTGCGGATGCTCAAGGATCAGGCCGACCGCACACCCACGCCGCAATGGGTACGGGTGGTCGGAGGCTGGAACGAATTCCAGTTCGCCGAAAAGCGCCTGCCAACGATTGATGAACTGAACAAAGCCGCGCCGGATACGCCGGTGTTCGTGCTGCACCTCTACGACCGCGCCCTGCTCAACCGCGCCGCGTTGAAAGTGGTCGGCTACACCCGCGACACGCCGAACCCGCCGGGCGGTGAAATCCAGCGAGATGCCAACGGCGACCCGACCGGCATGCTGATCGCGCGCCCTAACGCGATGATTCTGTATTCGACCCTGGCCAAGGGCCCGAAACTGCCGCTGGAGTACCAGGTCAACTCGACCCGGCAGTTCATGCGCGAGCTCAATCGCCTCGGCGTCACCAGCGCCATCGACGCCGGCGGTGGTTATCAGAATTATCCGGACGACTATCAGGTGATCCAGCAACTGGCCAAAGACCAACAGCTGACGGTGCGGATCGCCTATAACCTGTTTACGCAGAAACCCAAGGAAGAGCTGACTGACTTCAAAAACTGGACCGGCACGTCGCATTACGGTCAGGGCGACGATTTCCTGCGGCACAACGGTGCCGGGGAAATGCTGGTGTTTTCGGCGGCGGATTTCGAAGACTTCCTGGAACCACGCCCGGACCTGCCGCAAACCATGGAGCAGGAACTGGAGCCAGTGGTCCGGCATCTGGTGGAGCAGCGTTGGCCATTCCGCCTGCACGCCACGTACAACGAATCCATCAGCCGCATGCTCGATGTGTTCGAGAAGGTCAATCGCGACATCCCGTTCGACGGTTTGCCATGGTTTTTCGACCACGCCGAAACCATCACCCCACAGAACATCGAGCGCGTCAAAGCCTTGGGCGGCGGCATTGCGATTCAGGACCGCATGGCCTTTCAAGGCGAGTACTTCGTCGATCGCTACGGCGCCAAGGCTGCCGAACACACACCACCTATCGCGCGCATGCTCGCCGAAGGTGTACCGGTCGGTGCCGGCACCGACGCCACGCGGGTGTCGAGCTACAACCCCTGGACTTCGATGTATTGGCTGGTCAGCGGCCGCACCGTCGGTGGTCTGGAGTTGTATCCGCAAGGCTTGAGCCGCGACACGGCGCTGGAGTTGTTCACCCACGGCAGCGCCTGGTTTTCTTCCGAGCAGGGCAAGAAAGGCCAGATCAAGGTCGGGCAACTGGCGGACCTGATTGCGCTGTCGGCGGACTATTTCCACATCGAGGACGAAGCGGTCAAGTGGATCGAGTCGGTGCTGACGATTGTCGACGGCAAGATTGTCTATGGCACCGCCGAGTTCGAGAAACTCGGGCCGCCGCCTGTGCCGGTGGTGCCGGAATGGTCACCGGTGGTGAACGTGCCGGGCCATTGGAAACCGTTGGCGCCGATGACGGCGCAGGTTCATCAGTGTGTCGGGGCTTGCGCTGTGCATGCCCATAGTCATGAGCGGGCGCGTTTGTCTTCGGCGCCGGTGAGTGATTTTCAGGGATTTTGGGGGGCGTTTGGTTGTTCGTGTTTTGCGTTTTGAATGCCTGGACTGAGATTGACGTTGCTCTCACAGGGTTAACTTTGGATCCTGTAGGAGCTGGCTTGCCAGCGATGGCTGCGTATCAGGCGACGAGTTTTTTGATGGTGTACATATCCATTACTGGGGTGACGGCGGCTATTGGTTCCGCCCTTACGGCGGGTCACTTGGAAGAGCGCCAAGTAACCAAACGCTCGCGCCCCTGACGTACGGTGGCTCGCTAATGCTCGCCATGCCCTCGCTCCGGTCCTGCTCCGTGGGCCCGCCGCCATCGGCCATCCATGGCCGGGGGCGGCTAACCCGGCATCCATGCCGGGTTGCCCACTGCGCAGAACCTCCGCTCGGCCTTCCGACGGGGCAGATCAAGATCAAAAGCCAAGCAAAAGCAAAAGCAAAAGCGAGGCGGCCTGCCAGCCGACCTGGTTCTTTGCTCGTACGCATCCCCCTGTAGGAGCCGGCTTGCTGGCGATAGCGTCCGTTCAGTCAATAAATATGTTGGATGACCCACCGCTATCGCCAGCAAGCCGGCTCCTACAGTTGATCGTATTTATCCAAATGCATATGCATTTCCCTTGTAGGAGCCAGCTTGCTGGCGATGGACGTCAACGATAACGCGGGCTGTCTGAATGAACGCGTCGCCTAGACGTTTTTCGCCGGCAAGCCGGCTCCTACAGGGATCGGCGTATGCTTTTGATTTTCACCACTCATCAGGCCGAGCGTTAGCTCGCCTTCAGCTTTTGATCTGAGCGCCCCCTCGAGAGGCCGAGTGGAGGTTCTGCGCAGTGGGCAACCCGGCATGGATGCCGGGTTAGCCGCGCACGGCCAGGGATGGCCGATCGCGGCGGGCCCACGGAGCAGGACCGGAGCGAGGGCATGCCGAGCCTAGGCGAGGCACCGAACGAAAGGGGCAAGAGCCCTTTGGTTACTTTGGGGCTTTTCCAAAGTGACTCGCCGTAAGGGCGAAACCAATAGCCGCCGTTACCCCAACAACGGATATGCACCCAATCAAAAAATGAGAGCCCCACAGTATCCGTTTACAATGCCCACACCTCCCGCACCGGCCGCCCCATGGACATCGACCTCGCCCGCACCTTTCTGGAAATCGTCCGCCACGGCAGCCTCGCCGCGGCTGCGGAAAAACTCCACGTCACCCAGACCGCGATCACCGCACGCGTGCAGAAACTCGAAAGCCAACTGGGCAGCACACTGTTCGTGCGCAACCGCGCCGGTGCCCGTCTGACCCCGAACGGCGAAGCATTTGTGGTGTACGCCAATCAACTGGTCGAAACCTGGGACGCCGCGCGCCGGGACTTGCCGTTGCCTGAGGGTTACCACGACGTATTGCATATCGGTGGCGAAGTCAGCCTGTGCAACCCGCTGATGCTCAGCTGGGCCGGCGAGCTGCGGGAGAAGATTCCCAGCCACGCGCTGCGCATGGAGATCCGCGACGGCGAAAACCTGCTGCGCCAACTGGAACTGGGGGTGTTGGACGCGGCGCTGGTCTACCAACCGGAGTATTGGCCGCGCCTGCAAGTCGAACAGGTGCTGGAGGAAAAACTGGTCCTCGTGCGGTTTCCCGGTAAACCCGATCCCTATGTCTACATCGACTGGGGCCCGGATTTCCGTCGCCAGCACGATGCGGCCCTACCGGAAAAAGCCAAGGCTGCCCTGAGCTTCAACCTCGGCCCGCTGGGCTTGCAATACATCCTTGAAAACGGCGGCAGTGGCTATTTCCGTACCCGCGTGGTGCAGAGCTATCTGGAAAGCGGCGTACTGGAACAGGTGCCCAAGGCCCCGGAATTCAGCTACCCGACGTATCTGGTCTATTCCCGCGACCGCGACTCGGCGACCCTGCAACGGGCCTTCGACCTGCTGCGTCAAGTCATCCAGTCCGATGAAGACTGGTCGCAACGCTGGAACCCGCTGACCTGAGTCTGCTTTACACCGGATCATGGCGTTTGTGTCCTCAAGCTTCGGCCCGCCTTGCACGACGGGATCGTCTAATCTGCTGGGACAACAATAACCACAGGTGACCGCAGTGAGGCAGACCACCGAGGCTTTTCGCAACCGCTATCGCGCTGACATTCATCCCCTCTACAACCCCTGGTTGCACGGTGCCTTTGTGCTGCTGTTCGGTTTGCTGGCCATCGGGTTGTTCTGGAGCACCGTGCACCAGGTGCAACCGCTGGAATGGCTGGCGGTGCCGCTGACGTTATTGTTCTTCAACTTTGGCGTGTACATGGTGCATCGCCACCTGGGGCATCACAAAAAGAGTTTCGCGCGGATGTTCTATGCCCGTCACGCCGGTGACCATCACAGCTTCTTTGCGCCCGGGCACATGACCTACGACAGCGCCCGTGACTGGCGGGTAATCCTGTTTCCCGCATGGCTGATCGTGGTCCACACACTCGTCATTACCCTGCCCGTCTGGTGGCTGCTTGAGCAGTTCGATGCCAACGTCGCCGGGCTTTTCGGTGGCTGCCTGGTCCTTGGCTACCTGACTTATGAAGTGTTTCATGCCTGCGAGCACCTGCCGCCCGAGAACCCGGTCACACGCTTGCCGTGGATCCGCCAGATGCGCCGTCTGCACGAGCTGCATCACCGTCGCGAGTTGATGCAGGAACGCAACTTCAACATCGTTTTTCCGCTGATGGACTACCTGTTCGGCACGCTCTATTGGGAGCCCGAGCCGACCTACCTGACGAGAGCGCCCATGACCAGCATGCAGCATCAGATCAACATTGCCGGCAACCCGATTGACGTGCTCGCCTACGCCAGCACCGTGACCCGTTGGCCCGAATGGCACCCGTCGTCGCTCAAGGTCGATGGTCCGCGCGGCTCGCTGCATGCCGGGGCGCGGTTCGAGGAAGACATCCGCGCCGGTGGGCGCGAGGGGCATCTGAGCTGGGTGGTCGACGAGTACCTGCCCGGTCGCCGCTGGATCGCTCGGGCTCATGGTGACAATGGACTGTCGCTGGTGGTGACTTACGAATGCACGGCCGAGGGCGATGGCACGCGGTTTGTCCGTACCCTGGACTATCAGTTCAGCGGCCTGGCAATGCGCATCGCCAATCGACTGTTGCTCAAGCGGCGCATTGACCGTGAATCGGCAGCATCGATGCAGGCCTTGCGCGAGATGGCGCACAAACACCTGGCCGCCGCAGGAGCCAACGCGTGAGTCGAACCATCAAGTTTCGCCATGTCGTGTTGCTGGTGATCGTGGCCATCGCGGCCTTTCTGCTGCTGATGCCGACCAAGGTGCAACCGGTGGCCTGGACTCCGCCCCCGGCACCGTCCCTCACCAGCGGCCCCTACGCCGACAATCAACGCCTCAAAGGTGTGGAGCGTGTCGGCGCGGCGGATATCGAAGGGCCGGAAGCGTTGCTGCTGGAGAACAATGCGCTCATTACGGGCCTGCATGACGGCCGTCTGATCCGCACCAGCCTCGACGGCGAAGCCACCAAGGTGCTGGCCGATACCGGCGGCCGACCGCTGGGCCTGGCGCGTCACCCCAATGGTTTGCTGGTGATCGCCGACGGGATCAAGGGCTTGTTGTCGCTGGACGCCCAGGGTCGCTTGATTCCATTGACCACAGAGGCCAACAGCGTGCCCTTCGGTTTCACTGATGACGTGGTCATCGACAAGTCGGGGCACTACGCCTATTTCAGCGATGCTTCCAGCCGCTTCGGCTATGGCAGCGATGGCGACGCGATCATCGAGCATGGCGGCGACGGTCGCTTGCTGCGTTATGACTTCCAGACCGGTAAAACCACGGTCCTGCTGGATAAGCTGGAGTTCGCCAACGGCGTGACGCTGGGCCCGGACGATGCCTTTGTGCTGGTGAACGAGACCGGCGCCTATCGCATCAGCCGTTACTGGCTGAGCGGCCCCAAGGCCGGTACCCACGATCTGTTTATCGACAACTTGCCGGGCTTGCCGGACAACCTGGCGTTCAATGGCCGGGACCGTTTCTGGGTGGCGCTGTATGCACCGCGCAACGCCCTGCTCGATGCCACGGCGCCGCATCCCTTCGTGCGCAAGATGATTGTGCGGGCGATGACGGTCTTGCCCAAACCCATAGAGAAACGCGGGTTTGTCCTGGGGCTGAATCTGGAGGGAAAAGTGATCGCCAATCTGCAGGATGGCAGCAGCGGTAACTACTCACCGATCACCACGGTGCGTGAATATGGGGAGTGGTTGTATTTCGGCTCGTTGAAGGCCAGGCACATGGTGCGATTGCCGCTCGCCACCGCGTTGTCGAACTGACCTGTAGGAGCTGGCTTGCCAGCGATGGCGTCATCGTGGCCACCATCGCTTCGCCAGCAAGCTGGCTCCTACAGGTTCGGTGTCGTTCAAAAGTTAACGGGGATCCATTTCGCTATGGGGTTCTGCGTTGTCGGTTTCCTTTCGGGAGCGACACGTCAGGACGGGACCTGAAGCTGTTGGACGATCTTCTCCTTGACCTGAAAACGCTTCTCCTTGAGCTTCTTCACTGAGTCATCGCTGGACTTGGCCTGCTCTGCCTTCACCACTTCGGCATCCGCCTGCGAATACTTGTTGATCAGTGAATCCAGTAACGGATCCTTGGTGCGTTTTTGCTGGATATCTTCCTTTGAAAGTTTCAAATCCTGATAAAGGTCGTGTGGCACCGGCATGGAACACCTCCGTTTGTTGATCGGCGGCAAACGCGATCGATTGCGTTCACCAACTATCAGAATGGCCTCGGTTGGCAGGTTCTGTCGACCGCCTATCAGACCAGCGGTGTCCGTTCGTCGTCCTGGCGCTACGTATTGAGGGTTCTGGCGAGGAACGGCGCGGTTCGGCTTTTATTGCTGCTGGCGACTTTCTGCGGCGCGCCCGCCACCACAATCTTGCCGCCCTGATCCCCGGCCCCCGGTCCGATGTCGATCACCCAGTCACTTTGAGCTACCACGCGCATTTCATGTTCGACGACGATCACCGTGTGCCCCGCCGTCACCAGCGTGTTCAACTGTTCGAGCAAGCGATCGACATCCCGCGGGTGCAACCCGGTGGTGGGTTCGTCAAGCACGTAAAGCGTTGCCCCGCGCTGGTTGCGCTGCAGTTCGGTGGCCAGTTTGATGCGCTGGGCTTCGCCGCCCGACAACTCGGTCGCCGGTTGGCCGAGCCGCAGGTAACCCAGGCCGATATCGCGCAGCACTTCCAGTGAGCGGCGAATACCCGATTGCTCGGCAAACACCTCGACCGCTTCATCCACCGTCAATTGCAATACCTGCGCAATGCTCAATCCCTGCCAGGTAATCGCCAGCGTCTCGGGGTTGTAGCGGGCGCCATGGCAAGTCGGGCATGGTGCGTAGACGCTGGGCATGAAGAGCAATTCGACGCTGACAAAACCCTCGCCTTCGCAGGTCGGGCAGCGACCCTTGGCGACGTTGAAGGAGAACTGGCCGGCGTCGTAGCCCTTGGCTTGCGCCTCGGGCGTGGCGGCGTAGAGTTTGCGCACGTTGTCGAACAGCCCGGTGTAAGTCGCCAGGTTAGAGCGCGGCGTGCGGCCGATGGGTTTCTGATCGACTTGCACCAGCCGCTTGATCGACTCCAGCCCTGCGCTGACCTGACCGCCACTGACTTGCGGTGCATCGTCCTCAAGGCTCAATTCTTCTGCCTCGCTGTCACTGGCGGCGCGCCCGAGATGCGCACCCACCAGTTCCAGCAACGCCTGACTGACCAGGCTTGATTTACCGGAACCCGACACACCGGTCACCGAGGTGAAACAGCCCAGCGGAAACTCGACGCTGAGGTTATTCAGGTTGTTGCGAGTGATGCCTTCCAGCCGTAGCCAATCGGCCGGCTTGCGGCTGGCTCGCGGCAGCCTGACCTGATCGGCGAACAGGTAGGCGCGGGTCTGCGAGTTCGTTACGTCGGCCAGGCCCTGCGGTGGACCGCTGTACAGAATCCGGCCGCCATGCTCACCCGCCGCCGGCCCGACATCGATCAGCCAGTCGGCGCGGCGCATGGTTTCCAGATCATGCTCGACCACAAACAGCGTGTTGCCCGCCGCTTTCAAGCGTTGCAGGGCTTCGAACAGCGCTTCGCCATCCGCCGGGTGCAGACCGGCCGACGGTTCGTCCAGCACGTAAATCACCCCGAACAATTGCGAACCCAATTGCGTCGCCAGACGCAGGCGTTGCAATTCGCCGGACGACAACGTCGGCGTGCTGCGCTCCAGTGCCAGGTAACCGAGCCCCAGGTCCGTCAACGTGCTGACCCGCTCCAGCAAATCCTGGGCGATGCGTTGCGCAGCCAGGCGTTTTTCCACCGACAGGTTCGGCGTGTGGCGCACATCCGGTGCATGGGCGTGACCACTGGCGCCGTGGGCCACTCGCTGCTCACGGGCTTCGCGGGTCTGCTCGTGGGTCAAGACCTCGCCTGCCTCATCGGCCTGCTCGAGGTAACTGTGCGCCGCCACTGGTTTCAATACGTCGGCCACTTGCAGCAACGGCATTTGCGCCAACTCGCCAATGTCGTAACCGGCAAAGGTCACCGACAACGCCTCGCGTTTCAGGCGCTTGCCGTCGCACAGCGGGCAGGGGCTGCCGAGCATGAATTGCGAGACGCGCTTCTTCATCAGCGCACTTTGCGAGTGGGTGAACGTGTGCAGGATGTAGCGCCGGGCACCGGTGAAGGTGCCCTGGTAACTCGGCTCCATGTTGCGCTTGAGCGCGACTTTGGTTTCTTCGGGTGTGAGCCCGGCATACACCGGAACGGTCGGGGTTTCTTCGGTGAAAAGAATCCAGTCGCGGAGCTTTTTCGGCAGGTCACGCCAGGGTTTATCGACGTCGTAGCCCATGGTGACGAGGATGTCCCGCAGGTTCTGTCCTTGCCACGCCGTGGGCCAGGAAGCGACCGCGCGTTGGCGAATGGTCAGGCTCGGGTCCGGGACCATCAGCGCTTCGGTGACTTCATAGACCCGGCCCAAACCATGACATTCAGGGCAGGCGCCCTGGGGCGTGTTCGGTGAAAAGTCTTCGGCGTAGAGCATCGGTTGCCCCGGCGGATAGCTGCCGGCGCGCGAATACAGCATGCGGATCAGGCTCGACAACGTGGTCACGCTGCCCACCGAAGACCGCGTGCTCGGCGTGCCCCGTTGTTGTTGCAAGGCGACCGCTGGCGGCAGGCCTTCGATGGAGTCGACATCCGGCACACCAACCTGGTCGATCAGACGCCGCGCATACGGCGCCACGGATTCGAAATAACGGCGTTGCGCTTCGGCGTACAGGGTCGAAAACGCCAGGGATGACTTCCCTGAACCGGAGACGCCGGTGAACACCACCAGCGCATCACGGGGGATATCGACGTCGATGTTCTTGAGGTTGTGCTCACGGGCCCCGCGTACCCTGACCATGCCGGAAGGAGGATTGGAGGTGCGCTTTGAAGTCATCAGGTGGCCTTGATCAAAAAGTTCGAAGGATTAACGCATTGCCAGGAATTTACGCGATCCAATTGTAGGAGCCGGCTTGCCGGCGATAGCGGTGTATCAGGCGATATCTTTATCGGCTGGGAGGACGCCATCGCCGGCAAGCCGGCTCCTACAAGGGATCGGGGTTCAGCCGTTGAGGACGGTGCGGACCATTCGGGTCAGCGCCTCGGGACCATAGGGTTTGCTCAGCAAAAAAGTGTCGGGGCTGAGCTGGTGATTGCGCGAAATAATGTCACGAGTGTGGCCGGACGTGAACAGTACGGCCACCGGTGGCGTTTGCACTTTGGCCCAGGCGGCCAGGTCCGAGCTTTTGATCAGGCCGGGCATGACCACGTCGGTGAAAATCAGTTGAACCACCACGCCGTCGAGCAGCATCTGCATGGCGGCATCACCGTTGGCGGCGGTCAGGACCTGATAGCCCTCCTCGCTCAATAATTCCACCGCCGAAGCGCGCACCGCTTCATTGTCCTCGACCACCAAAATGGTTTCATGCCCACCGCGTTGCTGCGTGTCATGGGTCGCTGTTTCACTGAGCAACGGGCGCAGGCTGCGCGGAAAATACAGCTGCACCCGAGTGCCCTGTCCTTCGACGCTGGACATCTCGATGTGCCCGTCACTCTGTTTGACGAAACCGAACACCATGCTCAACCCCAACCCCGTACCCTGACCATCGGCCTTGGTGGTGAAAAACGGTTCAAACGCTTGCGCGAGCACTTGCGGTGGCATGCCGAGGCCGGTATCCGCCACGGCGACGCGCACGTAATCGCCAGGCGAAATACCTTTGCCCGCGCAAAACTTGCGGTCGAGGGTAACGTTCTCGGCGCTCAATTCAATGGTGCCTTCGCCCGCCATGGCGTCACGGGCATTGATCGCGAGATTGAGAATGGCGTTTTCCAGTTGGTTGCGATCAACGTTGATGTGCCAGGACGCTTGAGGCAACCGCACATCGATCTGGATGGTTTCACCCAACGCCCGTTGCAGCAGCTCGCCCAGACCTTCGAAGATCTGTCGTGGGTCGCAGACCGCTGGAGACAGCGGCTGACGGCGGGCGAAAGCAAGTAATTGCGAAGACAGTTTCGCGCCACGCTCCACCGCCGCAATCGACGCCGAGACTCGACGCTGCACGTTGGCATTGTCCGGTTCATGCCGCGCCAGCAGGTGCAGGTTGCCGGCGATCACTTGCAGCAGGTTATTGAAGTCATGGGCCACGCCCCCCGTGAGACCGCCGATGGCTTCGAGCTTCTGCGACTGGCGCAGTTGTTCTTCCGCCGCCAGCCGCGCTTCGACTTCGTCGGCGACGCGCTGCTCCAGGTTTCGGGTGAATTTGAGCAGGGATTCTTCAGCGGTCTTGCGTTCGTGGATGTCGATCAACACGCCGGGAAAGCGGAACGGCTCACCCTGATCATCGAATTCGCAGCAACCGCTGGCCTGCACCCACAGGTAACTGCCGTCGGGACGCAGGACCCGATATTCGGCGTTGAAAGGCTCACCGGTGGTGATGGATTGATTGACTTGCTCATTGACCCAACTGCGGTCGTCGGGATGAATCCGCGCTTCGGCGAATTCCGTTGGCAGGTTGCCCAGGTCATGCTCGGCCGGGAAGGAAAAGGTCCGGGCAAAGCGTTCATCGCCGGAGAGCCGATTGCCTTTGATGTCCCAGACGAACGAGCCGAGCAAGGCACCGGCATTCAACGCCAGGCGCACCCGTTCATTGTCGGCGTGGTAGGCGTCTTCGGCCTCCTGGCGCCGGCGTTCGGAAATCACATGCTCCGTGGTTTCGACCACCATCGCCATGACCCCGGCCGGGGTCCCCTCGTCATTCGCCACTGGGCTGTAATAGAGGTCCAGCCAGACGTTTTCGGGGACGCCGTCGCGCAACAGCACCAGCTCCTTGTTGCGATAGGACAACGTGCCACCCGCCAGGCAAGTGTCGACTACGTGACGATTGAAATCGGCGACTTCCGGCCAGCCCAGCTCCACCGGAGAGCCCAACAGATAAGGATGTCGGCCACCGGCGAACGACGAGTACGCATCGTTATAGATCATGTAGCCGGGGCGGCCCCAGAGCATCACCATCGGCAGCGGCGACGCGAGCAACAATTGCACCGCGCTGCACAGGCTGGCGGGCCAGGTCTCCAGGCTTCCCAGTTCAGTGCGACGCCAGTCGAACGCACGGATGCGTCCGGCCATTTCACCGTTCCATCCAGCACACCCGTGGCTATCGTCTAGAAACTGCATCGACTGGCTCTGTGTCCTGTGATTGGCGCCCGTTTGTTTCGAGCACTGCGGATGCCAATGGTTTCATAGAGGTTAGCTGATTCTCGCGGCCCCCTCAGGGACCGGGAATCTGCGGCTGCTACAAATCCCTGTGGGAGCGAGACCGGCTTGCCGGCGATGAGGGCGTGACACTCGACATCTTCATCGACTGTTGCACCGCTATCGCGAGCAGGCTCGCTCCCACAGGGTGCAACTTCAGATTCAGGTTTTGTGGCTACACCTCGATCAGGTGCTTGAGCGGGTGATATCCAGTCTTCAACGTCGCGGCGACGTCCAGGATCGCCTTTTCGATGCCGTTCAAATGGATGCAGGTCAGTTCGATGGCGGCGCTCTGGTTACCGGCCTCGATGTACTCGATCAGGCGCAGGTGCTCATCGTCGCGGCAGGCTTCGTGGCTGTCGTCGTCCAGCGCGGCGGCGTACAGCGAGGCGCGGGAGATCAGTTTGCGGAACCAGTCCAGCAACACCGGATTGTTCAGGCTTTGCGCGAGTTTGATGTGGAACTCGCCGAGCAGATGGATCAGCCGTTCATGGTCGCCGTTGCGGTGCGCTTCATCCTCGAGCAACAGGTGATCGCGCAGGTCCCGGGTCACGGCGGTGTCGCGACGCCGGCAGAGTTCGGTGACGATGCCGATCTCGATCAGGCGTCGCGTTTCAAACAGCGAACGGATCTCTTCATCGCTGGGCAACGACACCGATGCACCCTTATTGGGCTCGGTCGTCACCAATCCATCCGCCTCCAATTGCTTGAGCGCGGCACGAACCGACGTTCGGCTGACATTAAAAAGTTCGGCCAGCGAAGTCTCCCCAAGCTTCATGCCAGGGCGCAACGAACGCTTGCTGATCGCCTCGTAAACCCCTTGGTAGACGCGGTCGACCGTGGTCTCGAGTTTCTTCTCGGTCATCTCAACACTCCTTTAGCGCTAAACAACCGGCCCCAGGCGATGAGCAGCCTTTGAAAAAGGGGGTTGCACGAGCAGATTAATCCGGTTATTTGTAGATTGCATCCAGATATTGCATACAATAATTAGAGGATTGCACCATCATGGGTCAACCAATAGCAATCGAAGTGCGTAACGTCTCCAAGCGGTATTCCGACGATCCGGGGCTGGCTCCAGCCCTCGACAACGTGTCAGTCGACATTGCCGACAACGAATTCTTCACCCTGCTCGGCCCGTCCGGCTGTGGCAAAACCACCCTGCTGCGCACCATCGCCGGTTTCGAACACGTCAGCGATGGCGAGATCCGTCTCGCCGGCGAACCGGTCAACGACTTGCCGCCGTTCAAGCGTCGGGTCAATACCGTCTTCCAGAGCTATGCGCTGTTTCCACACATGAGCGTCGCGCAGAATATCGCCTTCGGGCTCGAGATGCAGGGCCTTGATCACAAGGTTATTCCTCGGCGTGTCGATGAGATGCTGGCGCTGGTACAAATGCAACACCTGGCCAGACGCAAACCCGCCGAGTTGTCCGGTGGCCAGCAACAACGCGTGGCTCTGGCGCGCGCCCTGGCGCCAAAACCGAAAGTGTTGTTGCTCGACGAACCCCTGTCGGCGCTCGACCTCAAGCTGCGTAAAGAGATGCAGGTCGAACTCAAGCGCGTGCAGAAGGAAGCCGGGATCACCTTCATTTTCGTCACCCACGATCAGGAAGAAGCCCTGACCCTGTCTGACCGCATTGCCGTGATGTCCGCCGGCAAGATCCTGCAGATCGGCACCCCCAACGATATTTACGAACGGCCGCAGCATCAGTTCGTCGCCCAGTTCATCGGCGACATCAATTTCCTGCCCGGTCATCTCAAGCGCGGCCAACAGAACGAAAAGCTCTTCGTGCCCAGCGGCATGCCGGTGGAGATCCCCTGCCCGGCCCAGGGTTTCGACGGCAACAACGTGCAACTGGCGTTCCGCCCGGAGCGCTCGCAACTGGTCGACGTCGGGCAGCCTCATCACCTGCGCGGCGTGATCGAAGCGGTGTTGTATGTCGGCACCGCGACGCTTTATCAGTGCCGCTTGAACAACGACATCAAGGTCATGTTGCGCGAGAACAACGAAGGCCTGAACCGTGGCCGAGTGGTCGGTGATCGTGTCGCGGTCAATCTGCCGCCCCACGCCTGCCTGTTGATGGAGGCCTGAGATGAGCGTCAGCAGCACTTCCCCCGCTCTCAACCGCGCGCTGTTGCTCAGCCCGGTGGTTCTGACTTTGCTGGCACTGATCGCAATTCCGCTGGGCATCATGGGCTACATCAGCCTGTTGCCGCGCAACGTCTACGGCGGCGTCGACTGGCAAGCCAACTGGCAATTGCAAAGCTACGTGCAGCTGTTTTTCCAGGAAGGATTCGACGGTGAACTGGAGCTGAACTGGGTCTACGCCCAAGCCTTGTTGCGCTCGGTGTTCCAGGCCGGCGGCACGACGTTGTTGTGTTTCCTGTTCGGTTTCCCGGTGGCGTTGTGGATGTCGAGCCTGACCCCGCGCCGGCGCAACCTCATGGTCTTGCTGATCACCATTCCGTTCTGGACCAACCTGCTGATCCGCAACTACGCGTGGCTGATCATCCTGCGCGAACACGGTTGGGTCGCGCAGAGCCTCAACACGCTGTTCCCGCAGGCGGGCGGCATCACCCTGCTCTACAACGACTTCGCCGTCAGCGTCGGGCTGGTTTATAGCTTCCTGCCGTTCATGATTTTGCCGATCTATTCGACCCTGGAAAAACTCGACTGGCGCCTGGTGGAAGCGGCCTACGACCTGGGCGCCAACCGCTGGCACGCGCTGAAGCGAATCATCCTGCCGCTGTCGATGCCCGGCGTGATTGCCGGCGCGCTGCTGGTGTTCGTGCCGAGCCTCGGCGCCTTCATCACCCCGGCGATTCTCGGCGGCGGCAAGACGCTGATGATCGGCAACCTGATCCAGCAACAGTTCGGCACTGCGCGCAACTGGCCGCTGGGCAGTTCGCTGTCGTTCCTGTTGCTGGGGATTCTGCTGCTGTCGCTGGTGGGTTACGCCCTCTATAGCCGCAGTGCCGCCAAAACTCTACGTCAGGGAGCCACCGCATGATCGCCCTGCACCTGAAAAAACTGCCGCTGA
This sequence comes from Pseudomonas sp. BF-RE-25, assembly GCF_019956105.1. NCBI lineage: Bacteria > Pseudomonadati > Pseudomonadota > Gammaproteobacteria > Pseudomonadales > Pseudomonadaceae > Pseudomonas > Pseudomonas sp. BF-RE-25. Next base: position 47,026 of record NZ_JAHBDB010000008.1, on the reverse strand, counting down.
CCCGCGAAGTCAGCCTGCTGATCCTCGCGTACCTGTACGTACCGATCTTCGTGCTGATCGCCTACAGCTTCAACGCCAACCGCTCGGCGACGGTGTGGACCGAGTTTTCGTTCGCCTGGTACGGGCGGATTCTGGCCAACCCGTCGATCCAGACCGCAGCGCTCAACTCGATCATCGTCGCCAGCATCGCTACGGTCTGCGCCACGGCCATTGCGCTGCTCGCGGCGCTGGCGACTTACCGGCCGTTCTACGGGCAGAAAATGGTCGAGGGCGGGATCAACCTGCCGCTGATCCTGCCGGAGATCGTCACCGCTGTTGCCACCCTGCTGCTGTTCATGGCGCTGGGGATCAAGCTCGGTTTGCTGACGGTGATTGTCGCGCACGTCGGCTTCTGCATTCCCTTCGCGTACCTGCCGATTCGCGCGCGGCTCAATGATCTCGACAAAAGCCTGCTGGAGGCGGCGAACGATTTGTACGCCAACCCGTGGCAGGTGTTTCGCCGGGTGACGTTACCGCTGTTGTGGCCGGCGGTTTTGTCCGGTTCGGTGCTGGCGTTCGTGGTCAGCCTCGACGATTTCATCATGACGTTCTTTGTCGCCGGGCCGGGTTCGACGACCTTGCCGGTGTACATCTTCTCGGCGATCAAGGCCGGCGTGACGCCGGAGATCAACGCGATCTCGACCCTGATGCTGGTGATTTCCATCGTGCTGGTGGTGCTGGCCTTCTGGCTGGGACAGCGCGGCAAAAACCAATAAATCCTGGAGCGCACAAAAACATGAAAATGAAAAAACTGTGTTTCGCCGTCACCGGTCTGGCCCTGAGTTGCTTCACCGCGTTCGGCGCCCAGGCCGCTGAGCCCAAGGAGTTGTTCTTCTACAACTGGACCGATTACTACCCGGTGGACCTGCTGGCCAAATTCGAAAAGGAGACCGGCATCAAGGTCACCATGGACGGCTACGACAGCAACGAAACCCTGCTCGCCAAGTTGCAGGCCGGTGGGGCGGCGTATGACGTGATCGTGCCGTCGCAGTCGATCATGCGCACGCTGATCAATCAGAACCTGCTGCTGGAAATCGACGCGTCGGCCCTGCCCAATTTCCAGCACGTCAAACCGGCGTTCCGCGACCCGAGCTTCGACCCCGGTCGCAAATTTTCGGCACCGTACCTGTGGGGCACCACCGGGTTTTCCTATGACAGCGCACGCGTGCCGGGCGGCAAACTGGACGATTCGTGGAAGGAATTCTTCGAGCCACGCAAGGAACTGCAAGGCCAGCTCGCCGCACTCGACACCTCCAGCAGCGTGATCAACGCCGCCAGCCACTATCTGAACGTCGACGAGTGCAGCGAAAACCCGCAGGACGCCAAGCGCATTCTGGAACTGCTGCAAAAGCAGAAACCGTTCCTGAAGATGTACAGCTCGGACAACACCGTCGACCGCATGGCCTCCGGTGAAGTGATCATGATGCAAAACTGGAACGGCTCCACCGCCCGGGCCACGTTGCAGAAGAGCAGCATCAAGTACGTGTATCCGCGCGAAGGCCTGGCGATGTTCCAGGACAACTTCGCCGTACCGAAAAGCGCCCCGCACCCCGGCAACGCGAAGATCTTCATCGACTGGATGATGAAACCGGAAAACGCCGCCGCCGTGTCCAATGCAATCGCCTACGACAACGGCATTCAGAGCGACAAATTGATCGACGCCAAATGGCGGGTGATGGACGCGATCAACATGCCCGACGAGTTCGCCTCGCGCCTGCGCCCTGAGAAAGAGTGCAGCAACAAGGCGCGGGAGCTGCAGGACCGGATCTGGTCGAAGCTCAAGGGCTGATTGCTCGGCTTGAGACCGAGTTGCGGCCTTCGCGGGCAAGCCTCGCTCCTACAAGAGCAGCGCAGGACCTGTAGGAGCGAGGCTTGCCCGCGAAGAGGCCTGCCCAAACACCACAAAGCTTGAGGTATGCAATGAATCACCCCCGCTGGCTGCGCAACGTGCGGCCCTACGGTTCCACCGCTGAAGACCTGCTGATCGAAAACGGCCTGTTCAAACAACGCCGTCCGGCATCGTCCGCGCCACTGAATGCCACCGACATCGACGGCCAGAACCAGCTCCTCACCCCGGCCCTGGTGGAAAGCCACGTCCACCTCGACAAAACCCTCTGGGGCCAACCCTGGCGCCCGAACAGCGCCGGGCCGACGCTCAAGGACTACATCGCCAACGAGCGCCGCGTACTGCGTGAAATCGACAGCCCCATCGCCGAACGTGCCGGCGCCCTGCTGGAAAACTGCATCGCCCGTGGTTCGCTGACCATGCGTTGCCACGTCGACATCGACCCGGATTTCGGCCTGCGTCATGTCGAAGCCATGCAACAACTGCGCGAACGCTACCGCGACCTGATCGACCTGCAACTGGTGGTATTCCCGCAAACCGGCCTGATCAGCCGCCCCGGCACCGCCGAGCTGATGCGCGAGGCCATGGCCCTCGGCGTGGAGAACGTCGGGGGCCTCGACCCGTGCGGCATCGACAACGACCCCGTCGCCCAACTGGATTTCGTGTTCAAACTGGCCAGCGAATTCGACCGTGGCGTCGACATTCACCTGCACGACAAAGGTGAGCTGGGCCTGTGGCAAATCGCGCTGATCGCCGATTACACCGAGCATTTCGGGCGCCATGGCCGAGTGATGATCAGCCACGCCTATTGCCTCGGGATGTTGCCTTGGAGCCAGGTCAAACCCGTGGCCGAACGCTTGGCGGCGTTGGGCATTTCGTTGATGAGTTCGGCACCGGCCGATTGCGCGGTGCCGCCGTTCCTGGCGTTGCGCGAGGCCGGGGTCAACGTGTGCCTGGGTTCGGACGGCATCCGCGACGCCTGGTCGCCCATGGGCAACGGCGACATGCTGGAACGGGCGATGCTGCTGGCATTCCGTTTCGACTTGAACAAGGACGAGGAACTGGCGGCGGCGTTTGCAGCGGCGACGGTGAATGGTGCGCTGGCATTGGGCTGCGAGGATTATGGCGTGGAGCTCGGTCAACCGGCGGACTTCCTGTTGATGCCGGTGCAGACGCTGGGTGAAGCCGTGGTGGCTCGGCCGCCGCGACAGGTCTATCGGCGCGGCGAGCTGATTGCCGCAGGTGGTCGACTGCTGGAAAGCCGGTTGTGAAGCGCATCGCCCTGAAAAGCAGCTGCGTGGTCGGCTTCGACGGCACGCAGCATGTGCTGTGGCGCGACGGCGAAGTGGTGTTCGAGGGCTCGCGCATTGTGTTTGTCGGGCGCGGTTATTCGGGGCCGGTGGATCAGTGGATCGATTACGGCAACGCGTTGATCGGTCCCGGCTTCATCGATCTGGATGCACTCGGCGACCTCGATTCCACGGTGCTGACGCTGGACAACGGCGATGATCGCGACATGGGGCGGATGTGGTCCGAGGACTATCTGGCAGCCGGTCCGCGGGAGAGTTACACCACGGACGAAGAAGTCTTCAAATACCGCTACGCCTTCACGCAACTGATCCGTAATGGCATCACCACCGCCATGCCGATCACCTCGATGTATTACCGCGAGTGGGCCGAGACCTACGACGAATTTGCTGCGGTGGCCGGTGTGGCGGCCGAGCTGGGGCTGCGGACTTACCTCGGGCCCTGCTACATGAGTGGCATGAGTTATTGGCGCGCCGATGGCAGCCTCGGGCATCACTGGGATGAAGCGCGGGGCCTGGCCGGGCTCGACGCTGCGACCCGTTTTTTCCAGGATTTCGACGGTGCACATGACGGTTTGATTCGCGGCGCGCTGCTGCCGGATCGCATCCAGACCTGCACCCCGACGCTGTTGCAACGCACTGCCGCGCTGAGCCGCGAGCTGAACGCGCCGATGCGCTTGCATTGCTGTCAGGGCCTCGGCGAAGTGGCGATGGTCGAGCAGTTGCGGGGCGTTTCGTCGCTGGCCTGGCTGGAGCAGTTGAACCTGCTGACCCCGCGCAGCCTGCTGCCCCACGGCATTTACACCCAAGGTGATGCAGACCTGCAACGGCTGGTGGATGGCGGCGCGAGCCTGGTGCATTGCCCGGTGGTGTTTGCCCGGGACGGCGAAGCGCTGAACTCGTTCGGACGCTATCGGGCCAAGGGCATCAACTTTGCGCTGGGCACCGACACCTGGCCGGCGGACCTGCTGGAGAACATGCGTCAGGGGTTGAACATCGCTCGCTTGATGGAGGGCGGCGGTTCGCTGAGCAGCGCCCTGGATTTTTACAACGCGGCCACGCTCGGGGGCGCCAAGGCTTTGGGGCGTGACGACATCGGTCGTCTGGCGCCGGGAGCCAAGGCCGACATCACGGTATTCAGCCTTCGCGGCCTGCACCTCGGGCCGCTGTTCGATCCCTTGAAAAACCTGGTGCTGGCCGGACGCGGTGACGACTGCATCGCCAGCTACATCGACGGCCGCTGCGTGATGCAGGACGGACAGGTTCAAGGCGCCGACTACCCCGCCCTGCAACGCCAGGCCCAACGACAATTCGAAACACTGATGCGCAGCCACAGCGACCGGGCCTTCGGTCGACCGGACTGGAAAAGCCTGTTCAAACCGGCCATCCCGTTCGCCGATGACTACAGCGCACAAGCGCCGCTGAGCGCGATTGATCCCCTTCCTTAGAGATTTCTGCCCATGCAAAGCTTTGACTTCAGCACCCTCAGTGCGCGGGACAAATACAAGATTCTGATCGGCAGCGTGGTGCCTCGGCCCATCGCGCTGGTCACCACGATTGATGGCGAAGGACGGATCAACGCCGCGCCGTTCAGCTTCTTCAATGCGCTGTCCGCCGACCCGCCGATCCTCGCACTGGGCGTGGAAAACTATGGGGACCAGAGCCCCAAGGACACCACGCGCAATATCCAGCTCAATCAGGAATTCACCGTCAATATCGTCAGTGATGCGCTGGTGGAAGCGATGAACGTCTGCGCCGTGCCTTTCGCTCCCGGGTTCGACGAACTGACCGCCGCTGGACTCACCGCGATTCCCGGCACCACGGTCAAATGCCCGCGGATCGGCGAGGCGCCCGTGGCGCTGGAATGCCGACGGATGATGGCGCTGTCCATCGGGCAGTCGCGGGAGATCATCTTCGGCGAAGTGCTGATGGCGCATGTTCGGGATGAACTGATCGACCCGAAAACCCTGTACATCGATCAGCTGGGGCTTGATGCGATCGGGCGAATGGGTGGGCATGGGTATGCGCGTACGCGGGATTACTTCGATTTGCCGACCCGGTCGTTGCAGGCCTGGACGGATGCGCCGGGTGGTGGCGAGCGGTTTTGGCCAGAGGCTAAATAATCAGAGAATCACCACGACCTGTAGGAGCGGCCGGGCGGCGTTCCGTTTGCTGGCGAAGCGGTGGTGGCCGTGATGACGCCATCGCCGGCAAGCCGGCTCCTACAGGTTCGGTGTTGTGCAGAAAATTAACGGCATACCCACAATCATGTAGGAGCCAGCTTGCTGGCGAAGCGGTAGTGGCCGTTATGACGCCATCGCCGGCAAGCCGGCTCCTACAGGTTCGGTGTTGTGCGAAATATTAACGGCATACCCACAATCATGTAGGAGCCGGCTTGCTGGCGAAGCGGTGGTGGCCGTGATGACGCCATCGCCGGCAAGCCGGCTCCTACAGGTTCGGTGTTGTGCGAAATATTAACGGCATACCCACAATCATGTAGGAGCCGGCTTGCTGGCGAAGCGGAGGTGGCCGTGATGACGTCATCGCCGGCAAGCCGGCTCCTACAGGTTCGGTGTTGTGCGAAATATTAACGGCATACCCACAATCATGTAGGAGCCAGCTTGCTGGCGAAGCGGTGGTGGCCGTTATGACACCATCGCTGGCAAGCCGGCTCCTACAGGTTCGGTGTTGTGCGAAATATTAACGGCATACCCACAATCATGTAGGAGCCGGCTTGCTGGCGAAGCGGAGGTGGCCGTGATGACGTCATCGCCGGCAAGCGGAACGCCGCCCGGCCGCTCCTACAGGTGTGTGATTACTTCAGTGGAAATCCCGGCTGCGTACGTTGATGCCATCCAGTAGCGGACTCAGGTCGCTCAAGCGTCCGGCAATCAAATGCCGCACCTCGCCTTCCTTCTCCCAGCGCCCGTCGACCTTGAGCAACTGCGAGCCGACCAACACCTGCCGTTGCCGGTCGGCCAGGTCGCGCCAGACCACCACGTTGACGTTACCGAACTCGTCTTCGAGGGTGACGAAAGTCACGCCACTGGCGGTGCCCGGTCGCTGCCGACCGGTCACCAGCCCGGCGACGCTGACCGGGCGACCATGCTCGACGTCCAGCAACTCCCGCGAACTGCGACAGCGCCGGGCTTTCAGCTCACCCCGCAACAGGGCCAGTGGATGCGGGCCGAGGGTGGTGCCGAGACTGTTGTAATCCGCCAGCAGGTCTTCGCCCACCGTGGGTTTGGGCAATGCCACCGCGTCCTCTTCCTGGCTCGGCAAACCGGCGAACAAACCCAATTGCTTCTGCACCCCCGCCACTTCCCAGCGTGCTCGATGACGATCACCGGCCAGCCCACGCAACGCGCCGGCATCGGCCAGTTGCTCCTGCGCACGGGCATCGAGCCGCGCCCGTTCGCCGAGGTCGGCGATGTCGATAAACGCCCCCTTGGACCTCGCGGCTTCGATACACCGCGCATCGTCTTCGCGAAAACCCTTGATCATCCGCAGTCCCATGCGAATCGCCGGCTGCGCACCGATGACGGGTTCGAGGCTGCAATCCCAGTCGCTGGCACGCACGTCCACCGGGCGGATCTGCAAATGATGCCGGCGCGCATCCTGCAGAATCTGGTCCGGGCTGTAGAAACCCATGGGCCAGCTGTTGATCAGCGCACAGGCGAAGGCCGCCGGTTCGTGGCATTTCAACCAGCAACTGGCATAGGTCAGCAAGGCAAAACTGGCGGCGTGGGACTCGGGAAATCCGTAGCTGCCGAAGCCTTTGATCTGCTCGAAAATCTGCGCGGCGAATTCGGGTGTGTAGCCGTTTTTCTTCATTCCGGCGGCCAGGCGATCCTTGTGTGGTTCCAGCCCGCCATGGCGCTTCCAGGCGGCCATGGAACGGCGCAATTGATCGGCTTCACCGGGGCTGTAGTCGGCAGCAACGATGGCGATCTGCATCACCTGTTCCTGGAACAGCGGTACGCCGAGCGTGCGCTTGAGTACCGCTTCCAGCTCTGGAGACGGGTAAGTCTCGGGCTCCTGTTTGTTCCGCCGTCGCAGGTACGGGTGCACCATGCCACCCTGGATCGGCCCCGGCCTGACGATCGCCACTTCGATCACCAGGTCATAAAAATTCCGGGGTTTAAGCCTCGGCAGCATCGACATCTGCGCCCGGGACTCGATCTGGAACACGCCGATGGTGTCCGCATGACCAATCATGTCGTAGGTTTGCGGGTCTTCGGACGGGATCATCGCCAGGCTTAAATCAAGGTTACGGTGCCGTCGCAGCAGATCAAAGCAGCGGCGGATGGCGCTGAGCATGCCCAGCGCAAGAATATCGACCTTGAGCAAACCGACCGCGTCCAGATCGTCCTTGTCCCACTGGATGATGGTGCGCTCGGCCATGGCGGCGTTTTCCACCGGCACCAGACTGTCCAGCGGCTGTTCGGAAATGACGAAGCCGCCCGGGTGCTGGGACAGGTGCCGGGGGAAACCGATCAGTTGCCCGGTCAGGCTCAGCACCCGGCGCAACACCGGGCTCTCGGGATCGAAACCGCCTTCATGCAGGCGCTCCACCGGTGGTGTTTCATCACTCCAGTGGCCGCAGCAATCGGCCAGGGCATTGATCTGGTCCGGCGGCAAACCCAACGCCTTGGCCACATCGCGTACCGCGCCGGCCGCGTGGTAGGTGCTGACCACCGCCGTCAACGCCGCACGGGTCCGGCCATAACGCTGGAACACGTACTGCAAGACTTCTTCGCGTCGCTCGTGCTCAAAATCGACGTCGATGTCCGGCGGCTCGTTGCGCTCTTTGGAGAGAAAGCGCTCGAACAACAGCGTGGTGCGATCCGGATCGATTTCCGTGATTCCCAAGGCATAACAGACCGCCGAGTTGGCGGCTGAACCACGGCCCTGACAGAGGATTTTTTGCTCACGAGCAAACCGGACGATGTCGTGAACCGTCAGGAAGTAACTTTCGTAGCCCAGTTCGGCAATCAGCTCCAGTTCCTTGTCGATCTGTTTGAGCACCTTGGCTTGCGGGCCTTTTGGCCAGCGCCATGTGATCCCTTCTTCGGTCAAATGACGCAACCAGGACGAGGCCGTCTGGCCTTCGGGCACCAGCTCGCGGGGATACTGATATCGCAACTGGCCAAGGTCGAAGGTGCAACGCCGGGCGATGATCAAGGTTTCATCGAGCAATGCTTGCGGGTAGATCGATTGCAGCACGTCGAGGCTGCGCAGATGCCGCTCGCCGTTGGGGTGCAGGCGCAACCCGGCCTCGGCCACCGGCAGGTGATGACGGATTGCGGTCATGGTGTCCTGCAAGGCGCGCCGCCCACGCGTGTGCATGTGCACATCGCCGCTGGCCACTGCCGGGATTCGCAGCTCCCTTGCCAACGTCATCAACGCACTCAATCGCCCGGTATCGTCCTGGCCGCGATGTAACTGGACCGCCAGCCACAGGCGCTCGGCGAAGGTTTGCTTCAGCCAGTGACCGGTTTGAAAATCATCCGGCGCATCCGGCACCCACAACGCCAACAGCCCCGGCAAAGGCTCGTTGAAATCCTCCCGCAACACCTGATACCGGCCTTTCTGCGAACGACGCCGCGCCCGGGTAATCAGCCGGCACAGGTTTTGGTAGCCCTCAAGGCTCTCCACCAGCAGCACCAGTTTCGGACCGTTCTCGATGCGCACTTCGCTGCCGATGATCAGTGGCAGCTCCACGGATTTGGCCGCTTGCCAGGCGCGGACAATGCCCGCCAACGTGCATTCGTCGGTGATCGCCAGCGCCTGATAGCCCAGTTTTTTCGCCCGCTGAAAAAGTTCGAGGGCGCTGGAGGCTCCACGCTGGAAACTGAAGTTCGACAGGCAGTGCAGCTCGGCATAATCAATGCTCATGCGAACCACCCCTGCAACCACAACGGGCCGTCCTCACCGACCGCACGATAGGCCCAGCCCTGTTGGCCGGAACGGGTTTCGATCAGGTAGTAGTCGCGGCGCACATCGGCGCCGTCCCACCAACCGGACTCGATACGCTCCGGGCCCATGAGGATGCGCGTCGAACCTTCGTGTACCGCTTGCGGCTCCGTCAGCAACCAGCCCGGACGCTGCACGCCAGGCATCACCGCGCAACGCTGGCTCTCGGCACTGGCCTGCCACGCGCACTCCGGCCGGTGATCGGCCTGGAACCGCAGGCCCTGCACCGCGTCATCCCCCAGCCGCGCGCGCAAGCGTTCGCGCAGTTGTTCCCAGGGCAAGGACTGCTGCGGGCGATCATCGAACAGTTCCTGATACTGCGGAACGAAGGCCGGCAAGTCTTCGGCGCGCAAACGAAACCCGCGCACCGGCGCCTCGACCTGAACCTGTTCCAACCGCCCCCGGGCCAGTTCGAAGAGCATCGCCGGATCGCGCTCGGCGCTGAGCAGACCGACCTTGATCACGCTGTCCGGCAAGCCGGCATGTTCCAGATGCAGGTCAAAACGCTGCACACCGCTGTCGCGACCGCACAGGAACGCCGACAGATCGCCGGTCAGCCGGCGTAACGGAAACAGCAGCGCCTGATGGGATTGCACGTCGAAATTGAGCTCGATGCGCACATCGAAGCGGTCAGGCGGCAGGTAGAACGCCAGCGCCAGCCGTCGTTCGCCAGACAGCGCGTCCAGATGCTTGAGCACCTGGGCCTCGAAACGCCGCGCCAGACTCTGTCGCGGTAACGCCTGCACCTGGCTCAAAGTGCGCAACCCCATGCGCGACAACGCTATGGCCACCGCTGGCTCCAGAGCGATCCGGTCGACAGGCAATTGCCCCAGATGATGCTGCAAGGCTTGAGCGTCCGGCACCACCAGACCGTCATACGCATTGGCCAATACCCGCGCCGCCACCGGGTTGGGCGCGGCAACAATCCGATGACGAAAGCCCAGTTCGCCGAGTTCGGTGCGCAAGCGCGCTTCGAATTGCGGCCAGTCGCCAAACAGTCCCAGGCTGGACTCGATTTCAAACACCACCGCACGCGGGTAATGCACGCTGACCTGGGAGCTGAAGCGGTAGGCCCAGGCCGCGAGAAACTGCTGCCAGTGCTCGATCTCGGCCGCGTCGTATTCCGCCGTGACAAAGTCTTTGCTCAAGGCCTGCGCGGCGGTCATCGACATGCCGGGGCGCAAGCCCAGCGCCCGCGCCGAAGCGTTGACCGCCTGCAACACCCGACGCTGCGCCGGACCGGTCAGCAGCGCCAGCGGCTCATCGGGATCGGGGCGCTGACGCAGTACCGCGTCCAGCGCCAATTGCGGGAAGAGAATGCACACCCAGCGCATGGCAACCTCAATGCCCCACAGGGAAGGCAATCGGCGCCGAGCGGGCCAACCCTCCCCGGCACTTGAGCACGCGCAATTGCGCAGGCCTGGCATCGATGGCGATGCGCAGCGCGGCCGGTGACGGGTTGATCGCTTCATGGATCGAGCGGTAGGCGAATGCCAGGGTCGAGCCGGTTTCCGCCGCCACCTGCAAGCGCCGCAAGGCGCGGTCATCCGCCTTGTGCGGCCAGCACAGCACTGCGCCGCAACTGCCCGAACGCAGGCATTGTTCCGCCGCCCACAGCGCATCGCGCTCGCTGGCCTGGATGATCGACAACTGGCGCAGATCAACCCCGGCGTTCTGCCAGGCTTGCGGATACGGCACGTACGGCGGCGCCACCAGCACGATGCGCTCACCCGCCGCCGACAACCGCGCCAGCGCCGGCCACACCAGTTGCAACTCGCCGACGCCCTGCCCGGCCAGGAGGATTTCGGTCAGCGCCGCTTCCGGCCAGCCACCGGTGGGCAACGCCGCATCCAGCGCCGCATGCCCGGTGGGTTGCGGGCTGACCGTCGGTGGCGCAGGCCGGCCCTTCCAGACCTGGCCGCCATTGAACAGCGTGTCCAGCGCAACGACGGCGCCCATCACCCTTGCCTCACCAGACCGCAGAACACCCCTTCGATGGCCAGGTCCTGATCGGCCTCGACGATGATCGGCTTATAGGCCGGGTTGCGCGGCAACAGGCGCACCGCATCGCCGACCCGCTCGAAACGCTTGATGGTGACTTCACCGTCAAGCCGCGCCACGACGATCTGGCCATTGAGCGCTTCGGGGTTGCGATGCACGCCCACCAGGTCGCCATCGAGGATGCCGTCCTCGATCATCGAGTCACCCTGGACCCGCAGCATGTAATCCGGCACCCGGGAGAAGATCGACGGGTCGAGCAGCAAGCGGCTGTGCACCTCGGCATCGGCACCGATCGGCGCCCCCGCCGCCACCCGGCCGAGGACCGGAATGTCCAGCAGCTCGGGGCGCGCCGGTTGCCCGAGCAAACGAATGCCTCGGGCCTGATGCGGATTGACCTCGATAAAACCGGCGTCGGTCAGCGCCAGCACATGCTTGCGCGCCACGCTGCGGGAGGCGAAACCAAAGGCCTCGCTGATTTCAGCGAGGCTCGGGGACTGACCGTGCTCCGCGATTCGATCACGGATAAACGTCAGGATGGCAGTACGGCGGGGAGTTAAAGTCGTCATGGAGTACATTTGTACTCTTTTGGCTTTTTTATGGCAAGGCCCGCCAGTCAGCTCCCCTTTATCACGGAGTCCGGCATACCGCACATCCAGAGTCAGGCCCTACAGCGTCCGCTGGCCATTGCCGATACCCTTGGCTTTCTCGATCCCCCACTCCATCGCGGCCTCCATGTCGAGAAAATGCAACGCCGGGTGATCATTCTCCTCAATGGCCGAGCCATCGGGTCGGTATACCCCGATGAACATTCCCAACGAACCGTCTCGCAGGATCTCGGCCTTGACCTTGATGCTGCAATCGTTCGACAGCGTTTCCGTATGAACCATGTGGCGCTCAGTCATCATCGCGTTCCTCCGGGTGATTGAATCCAGTAAAGGCGATCTGCAGTCCCTGTTTCAAGTTCGACCCATCCGCCAAAAGGCGTGATTTATGGGGCACAAGACAGCGGCGTAATGCCACCTATACTACAAGCCACCGCCCCCTCGGGGTCTGCAATCCAAACAATAAAAAGCAGAGGTGGAACATGATCTGGCAGCAAATCTACGATCCGTTCGGCAACCCGGTCATTTCAACCATCATGGCCGCTGTACCGGTCGTGGTGATGCTCGCAGCCCTGGCCTTTTTCCACATCAAGGCCCATCTGGCGGCCTTGCTCGCCCTCGCCTCGGCGCTGGTCATCGCGATTTTCGCCTTCGGCATGCCGGCGAACATGGCAGGCTCGGCCGCCCTTTACGGCGCCGCCAACGGCTTGCTGCCGATCGGCTGGATTGTGCTGAACATCATCTTCCTGCACCGGCTGACTACCGAAAACGGCTCATTCAAAGTGCTGCAGGACTCGCTGGCGCGCATTACCGACGATCGCCGCCTGCAACTGCTGCTGATTGCCTTCTGCTTCGGTGCCTTCTTCGAAGGGGCTGCCGGTTTCGGCACACCCGTGGCAGTGACCGGCGCGATTCTGATTGGCCTGGGCTTCTCGCCGCTGGCGGCGTCGGGCCTGGCGTTGATCGCCAACACCGCGCCCGTGGCGTTCGGCGCCCTCGGCACGCCGATCATTACCCTGGCCAAAGTGACCGGCCTGGACGAAATGGAACTGTCGATGATGGTCGGTCGGCAATTGCCGTTTTTCTCGGTGATCGTGCCGTTCTGGTTGATCTGGGCCTTTGCCGGGTGGCGCAAGATGCTGGAAATCTGGCCGGCTATCCTGGTCGCCGGGGTCAGTTTCGCCGTGCCGCAGTTCCTGGTGTCCAACTATCACGGGCCGATGCTGGTGGACGTGATCGCCGCGCTGATTTCCATGGCCTGCCTCACCGGTTTTCTCAAGGTGTGGAAACCCGCGACCGTGCACACCTCTGCCGCGCTGTCCGGGCGCGTCGACAACTCCAAAATAGCCGAAGAGCATGACGAGAAACCCATCGCCAGCGCGACCTTCGCCAGCGATGCCAAACCTGCGGTCATGCGCGCGTGGATGCCGTGGATCATCCTCACGGTGTTCGTGTTCGCCTGGGGCACCCAAGGCTTCAAAAACCTGTTCGATACACGCCCGGCGATTGATCCCGTGACCCACTCGGCCAAGCTCGATCCGCAAGGCAAACCGCTGCGCGAAGCGAACCCGATCTTTGCGCCGGTCGTCACCTTCGGCACGATCCACCAGCAAATCGAAAAGGTCCCGCCGGTGGTGCCTGCGCCTAAAACTGAGGACGCGGTCTACAAGTTCACCTGGCTGACCAGCACCGGCAGCGGCATCTTGCTGGCGGCGATCTTTGGCGGGCTGTTGATGGGTTACTCCATCCCGCAGTTGGTCAAACACTATCTGCGCACGATCTGGGTCGTGCGTTACTCGCTGATTACCATCGTCGCGATGCTCGCGCTCGGTTTCCTCACCCGCTATTCGGGGCTGGACGCCACCATGGGCCTGGCGTTCGCTGCGACGGGCATCTTTTACCCGATGTTTGGCACCTTGCTCGGCTGGCTCGGCGTGGCGCTGACTGGGTCGGACACGGCGTCCAACGTGCTGTTCGGCGGGCTGCAGCGGGTGACGGCTGAGCAATTGGGGCTGAGTCCGGTGTTGATGGCTGCTGCCAACAGTTCCGGTGGGGTCATGGGCAAGATGGTCGATGCGCAGTCGATCGTGGTGGCTTCCACTGCTACGCGTTGGTATGGGCATGAGGGGGAAATTCTGCGTTATGTGTTCTTCCATTCCATCATTCTGGCGATTCTGGTGGGGGGGTTGGTGACGTTGCAGGCTTATGTGGCGCCGTTTAGTCATATGGTTGTGGGGGGGCATTGAGCGGAGCTGCCTGGTGAGTGGACGGGATGGTGGGCATATCCGTTTCTTCGGTGATGGCGGCTGGCGGTTTCGCTCTTACAGCGAGTCACTTTCGAAAAGCGCGAAAGTAACCAAAGCGCTTTTGCCCCTTTCGTTCGGTGCCTCGCCTAGGCTCGGCATGCCCTCGCTCCGGTCCTGCTCCGTGGGCCCGCCGCCATCGGCCATCCATGGCCGGGGGCGGCTAACCCGGCATCCATGCCGGGTTGCCCACTACGCAGAACCTCCACTCGGTCTCTCGAGGGGGCGACTACCGCCACAGACGCCGAGGCGGCCTGAAAGCCGACCTGGCTCTTTGGTCGTGTGCACACTCCCACATTGTGGTGGCTGCACTAATTTTGGATGTTTGCACATTCCCCCTGTAGGAGCCGGCTTGCTGGCGATGGCGTCTGTCCAGCCAATACATACGTTGACTGATCCACCGCTATCGCCAGCAAGCCGGCTCCTACAGAGGATCGTATTTATCCAAATGCATATGCATTTCCCTTGTAGGAGCCAGCTTGCTGGCGATGGACGTCAACGATAACGCGGGCTGTCTGAATGAACGCGTTGCCCCGACGTTTTTCGCCGGCAAGCCGGCTCCTACAGGGGAATCGCGTACGCTTTTGATTTTCACCACTCATCAGGCCGAGCGTTAGCTCGCCTTCCGCTTTTGATCTTGAGGTACACGCCCCCTCGAGAGGCCGAGCGCAGGTTCTGCGCAGTGGGCAACCCGGCATGGATGCAGGGTTAGCCGCGCACGGCCAGGGATGGCCGATCGCGGCGGGCCCACGGAGCAGGACCGGAGCGAGGGCATGCCGAGCCACAGCGAGGCACCGAACGAAAGGGGCAAAAGCGCTTGGTTACTTGGCGCTTCTCCAAGTGACTCGCCGTAAGGGCGAAACCAATATCAGCCATCACCCAAAAAATGGATATACACACAAAACCCAAGTAAACAGGCCGCTGCCCGGACACACACGATCGGAGTATCGTAAAACGACCATGAACATTCTCTACGATGAACGCGTTGACGGAGCGCTGCCCGACGTCAACAAGTCAGCACTGTTGCAAGCCCTGCAAACCCGTTTGCCAGGCCTGGAAGTGCTGCATCAGCAAGAAGAACTCAAGCCATACGAATGCGACGGACTCTCGGCCTATCGCACCGCGCCCCTGCTGGTGGTCCTGCCACGCCATCTCGACGAAGTACAAGGCGTGCTCCGGCTCTGCCATGAAATGCACGTGCCGGTGGTCGCCCGTGGCGCCGGCACCGGTTTGTCCGGCGGCGCGTTACCGCTGGAAAAAGGCGTGCTGCTGGTCATGGCGCGCTTCAACAACATCCTGCACATCGACCCGGCCGCCCGCACCGCACGGGTCCAGCCCGGCGTACGCAACCTCGCTATTTCCCAGGCAGCAGCCCCCTTCGGCCTGTACTACGCGCCAGACCCTTCCTCACAGATCGCCTGTTCCATCGGCGGCAACGTCGCCGAAAACGCTGGCGGCGTGCATTGTCTGAAGTACGGCCTGACCGTGCACAACCTGCTCAAGGTCGACATCCTGACCGTGGACGGCGAGCACCTGACATTGGGCTCCGATGCCCTCGATTCACCCGGCTTCGACCTGCTGGCGCTGTTCACCGGTTCCGAAGGCATGCTCGGGGTGATCACCGAAGTCACCGTCAAACTGTTGCCCAAACCGCAGTCCGCCAAGGTGCTGCTGGCAGCGTTCGATTCTGTCGAAAAAGCAGGACGAGCGGTGGGTGACATCATCGCCGCCGGTATCATTCCGGGCGGTCTGGAAATGATGGACAACCTGGCGATTCGCGCCGCTGAAGACTTCATCCACGCTGGCTACCCGGTGGACGCCGAAGCCATCCTGCTGTGCGAACTCGATGGCGTCGAAGCCGATGTCCACGATGATTGCGACCGCGTGCGCGAGGTGCTGGAACAGGCCGGCGCCACCGAAGTGCGCCAGGCCAGGGATGAAGCCGAGCGCGTGCGTTTCTGGGCCGGACGCAAGAATGCCTTTCCGGCGGTCGGTCGGCTCTCGCCGGATTATTACTGCATGGACGGGACGATCCCACGCCGTGAGTTGCCCGGCGTGCTGCGCGCCATTGCCGCGTTGTCCGCCGAGTATGGCTTGCGCGTCGCCAACGTTTTCCACGCCGGAGACGGCAACATGCACCCGTTGATTCTGTTCGACGCCAATCAACCGGGTGAGCTCGACCGCGCCGAAGCGCTGGGCGGCAAGATCCTCGAATTGTGCGTGAAAGTCGGCGGCAGCATTACCGGCGAACACGGCGTGGGCCGCGAGAAGATCAATCAGATGTGCGCGCAGTTCAACGCCGATGAGCTGACGCTATTCCATGCCGTCAAAGCCGCGTTCGATCCCGGCGGTTTGCTCAACCCCGGCAAGAACATTCCGACGCTGCACCGCTGCGCCGAATTTGGCGCCATGCACGTGCACCTGGGTCAGTTGCCCTTCCCTGATCTGGAGCGATTCTGATGCGCAGCGAACTCGATATCGATGACAGCGGCGTGCTGCTGGAGCAGGTCAATCAAGCGCTGGAAAACGCCACGCCGCTGCGCATTCAGGGCTCCAACAGCAAGGCGTTTCTGGGGCGCATCGTTGCGGGCGAAGTACTCGACACGCGCAGCCACCGAGGCATCGTCAGCTACGACCCTACCGAGCTGGTGATCACCGCCCGCTGCGGCACGCCCTTGTCCGAACTGGCGCACGTGCTGGATGAAGCGCAGCAGATGCTGCCCTGCGAACCACCGTCCTTTGGCGACGATGCCACCGTCGGCGGGATGATCGCCAGTGGCCTGTCGGGACCGCGTCGTCCCTGGTCAGGCTCGGTGCGCGATTTCGTCCTCGGCACGCGGGTCATCACGGGGCACGGCAAGCATTTGCGCTTTGGCGGCGAAGTGATGAAAAACGTCGCCGGTTACGACCTGTCGCGCCTGATGGCCGGCAGTTTCGGCGCCCTTGGGGTGATCACCGAAGTCTCGCTCAAGGTCCTGCCCAAACCACGGCAAACCCTGAGCATCAGCCTGGAGATGGACAGCGATCGTGCCTTGCTGCGTCTCGCGGAATGGGGCCAGCAGCCGTTGCCGATCAGTGCCGCGTGCCACGACGGGCAACGCCTGCACTTGCGGCTTGAGGGCGGCGAAGGCTCGGTGGCGGCGGCTCATGACCGTTTGGGCGGTGAGCAGCTGGACGCCTCGTATTGGGCGGATCTCAACGAGCACCGACTGAGTTTCTTCGACGAGGGCCAGCCACTGTGGCGCCTGTCCGTCCCGCACAACACGCCGCGGTTGTCCCTGCCCGGCCGGCAACTGCTCGACTGGGGCGGCGCCCAGCGCTGGCTCAAGTCTGACGCCGAAGCGGCGTTCATTCGCCAGGTCGTGGATGAGGTCGGCGGCCATGTGACCTGCTACAGCCATGGCCTGATCGACAGCCCGTTCCAGCCGTTGCCTGCCGCGTTGATGCGCTACCACCGCAGCCTCAAGCAACAACTCGACCCTCGGGGCATTTTCAACCCGGCACGCTTGTACGCGGAGCTTTGAACCATGCAGACAACCCTGAGCGAAACCGCCCGGCAGCTGCCCCGCGCCGAAGAAGCCGAAAGCATCCTGCGCACCTGCGTGCACTGCGGCTTCTGCAATGCCACCTGCCCGACTTATCAATTGCTCGGCGATGAACTCGATGGGCCACGGGGCCGCATTTACCTGATCAAACAGGTGCTGGAAGGCAACGAGGTCACGCAGAAAACCCAGCAGCATCTGGACCGCTGCCTGTCGTGCCGCAATTGCGAAACCACCTGTCCTTCCGGGGTCGACTATCACAACTTGCTCGACATCGGCCGGGCGGTGGTCGATGCGGCGGTGCCGCGCTCCATCGACCAACGTCTGTTGCGTGAGGGATTGCGCAGCGTCGTCCTTAATCCGGGACTGTTCAAAGCGCTGATCAACAGCGGTCAGGTTTTTCGGGCACTGCTGCCCAACACCTTGCAGGCAAAGTTGCCTCGCCATGTTTATCTCCCACGGCCACGCCCCACCACGCGCCATGCCCGCCAGGTGCTGATGCTCGAAGGTTGCGTACAGCCGAGCCTGTCGCCCAACACCAATGCGGCAGCGGCGCGGGTGCTGGATCGACTGGGTATCAGTGTTACTCCGTCCAGCGAAGCCGGGTGTTGCGGCGCTGTGGATTATCACCTCGACGCTCAGGCAGCTGGCCTCGACCGCGCTCGCCACAATATCGATGCGTGGTGGCCGAGTATCGAGAACGGCGCCGAAGCCATCGTGCAAACCGCCAGTGGCTGTGGCGCCTTCATCAAGGACTATGGCCATTTACTCGAACGCGATCCGGCCTACGCCGAGAAGGCAAAAAGAGTCAGCGCGCTGGCCAGGGACCTGGTGGAAGTGTTGCGCGACGAACCGCTGGAAACACTCGGCATCCACAGTGACCAGCGCCTGGCCTTCCATTGCCCCTGCACCTTGCAGCACGCGCAAAAGCTCGGCGGCGCGGTGGAAGCGCTTCTTGCTCGCCTCGGTTTCAACCTCACACCTGTGCCCGACAGCCATTTGTGCTGCGGGTCGGCGGGCACTTATTCGATCACCCAACCCGAACTGTCCCGGCAACTGCGCGACAACAAACTGAATGCGCTGGAAAGTGGCCATCCTGAAGTTATCGTTACCGCCAATATCGGCTGTCAGTCGCACCTCGACGGCGCGGGCCGAACCCCGGTCCGGCACTGGATCGAACTGCTCGACGCGGCGCTGCCCTCATCGATCACCGGAGATTCCCCATGAAAAGCAAAGCCGTCCTGAGCCAGACCGAAGTCAGCCGGATCCTCGCGGCCGCACGCACCGAAGCACAAAATAACCAATGGGCCGTGACCATCGTGATCGTCGACGACGGAGGCCACCCCCTCGCCCTCGAACGCCTCGACGGCTGCGCGCCCATCAGCGCGTACATCGCCACCGAAAAGGCACGCACCTCGGCGTTGGGCCGGCGCGAATCCAAAGGTTATGAAGACATGGTCAACGGCGGGCGCTTCGCGTTTTTGTCGGCCCCCTTGCTGACGTCCCTGGAAGGCGGCGTGCCGATCATCGTCGACGGTCAGGTGGTGGGTGCGGTTGGCGTGTCCGGCGTAAAAGCCGAGCAGGATGCGCAAGTGGCCAGGGCTGGGGCGCAATGCCTGAACTGAACCGTGCTCGAGGAGCGTAATCAGAAGAAACAAAAAAGAGACTTCCGTCTCTTTTTTTATGCGCGGCTAGAATTGATAGTTGTCGCCGCTTTTTCGAACTGACAGAGCAACCGTCCACTTCAAAGGAAGCGCAAAGATGAATCGTCTTACTGCGAAAGACTTTGCCCCTGAGCTGCTCGAACTCTACGACTACTACGCCCACGGCAAGATCAACCGGCGAGAGTTTCTCGACCGGGCGGCGTTATTCACCCTTGGCGGCCTGACTGCCAGCGCGCTCCTCGCCGCCCTGAGTCCCGACTATGCCTTGGCCGAACAAGTGGCGTTTACCGATCCGGACATCATCGCCGAGTACGTCACCTACCCCTCGCCCAAGGGCCACGGGCAGGTTCGGGCCTATCGGGTGCGTCCGGCAAAAGCCACCGGCAAAGTGGCGGCCGTGGTGGTCGTGCATGAAAACCGCGGGCTCAACCCCTACATCGAAGATGTTGCCCGACGCGTGGCCAAGGCCGGGTTCATCGCCCTCGCCCCCGATGGACTGACGTCGGTGGGCGGTTATCCCGGCAACGACGACAAAGGCCGGGAACTCCAGGCGACCGTTGATCCTGAAAAGCTCATGAATGACTTTTTCGCCGCGATCGAGTGGCTGATGAAACACGATACGACCACCGGAAAAGTCGGCATCACCGGCTTCTGCTATGGCGGTGGCGTGGCCAACGCGGCTGCCGTGGCCTATCCCGAACTCGGGGCTGCCGTGTCCTTCTATGGCCGGCAACCAGACGCCAGGGATGTCCCCCGGATCAAGGCGCCGGTGATGCTTCACTTTGGCGAACTGGACACACGCATCAACGAAGGATGGCCCGCCTACGAGCAGGCATTAAAAGCAGCCGGCAAAACCTATGAAGCCTACATCTACCCCGGTGCCAACCACGGCTTCCATAACGATTCCACGCCTCGATTCGATGAGGCCGCAGCCAAACTTGCCTGGGAAAGAACGCTAAACTGGTTCCGGCGATACCTGTCTTAGCGCCGCAAGCAATAAGTAGTCTTGAATTTTTATTGCTGTTTCCAGGTTTTTAAAGAGTGCATCACACATGAATAACAATGATTTTCTGTCGCAACAGAAACCACCCTTCAGCATTGTCCTGGTCAACTACAAAACCATCGAAATAACCCGGATTTGCCTCGACCTGCTACATCAGCACCTGGGCGACAGCAACATTCCGGTCTGGGTGGTTGATAACGACTCGGCCGATGAAAGCACCGACTATCTGCGCACACTGGACTGGATCAACCTGATTGAGCGAAAAGCTCCCGAGCCGGAGCATGGTCATATCGCGCATGGCAAAGCACTCGACCTGGTGCTGGAACGGGTTGAGACCGACTTTCTGTTCCTGCTGCACACCGATACGTTTATTTTCGACAAAAATGTATTTTCAATGATGTTGAACAAGTGCATTAAAAACCCGAATGTCGTGGCCGTCGGGTGCACAGAACAACTTAACCGCGGCACCACCAGAACCCTTTGGCGCTTTAGCTCACGACTGGTAAAACATCACGTCAGACGCCTCAAACTGTCCCTGGGACTACGTTCCAGAGAGCCAAAGCCCTACAGGGAAGTTTATTTGAAAAGCTTCTGTACCTTATGGAACTGCAAGCTGATGAAGCAACACGGCATGCATTTCCTGATGGATGAGCGCGTACCCGGTTATACCCTCCAGGACCGCATGACCCAGTTGGGCTATGTTGTTGAACTGTTGTCCCCGCGCAAGATATTCAGCTACCTCGACCATATTCAAGCGGGCACCGTCGCGGCCGCTGGCGGTTATGCGACAACGCACAGACGAACGAAGATGTACAACGACATCCTTAAACGTTTGAAGGGCGACAACAACCAGGTATCGGCAGCGCGTCACAAGTAGCGCCCCTCTTGCAGGAAGCACTCGCAGGTTGTTATGAACAGACTATTGGAGCGGTAATGACACCGATCACTCAGACACTTCCCATCGTCACCACCCCGGAGCTGGATTTTGACCAGAACGCTGCCAGCACTTTCGGTCACTCGCTAGCCAGTACTTATGCTCAAGCCACCCCCTTTCCACACATCGTCATTGACAATTTTTTACCGCAGGACCTGATTGCGAGCATCTGCGCGCATTTTCCCGTGGAGCCAACCAACAACGAAATGCTCTATGAGCGTGGCTATAAGGGTCAGCACAAACGGCAAGTCAGCCCCAACGAATGCGATCCCTACTTGAAGACGGTTTTCAACGCCTTCAACTCGGCGCCCATGTTGCAGTTTCTTGAACAGCTCACAGGTATCGAGGGGTTGATTCCCGATCCTTACTTTACCGGCGGCGGACTGCACGAAACGAAAAAAGGTGGGTTCCTGGGGGTGCACTCGGACTTCCGGCTCAACAAAAAGTTGAATATCGAGCGCAGGCTGAATGCCATTATTTACCTGAATCCGGATTGGCAAGAGGCATACGGCGGCAACCTGGAGCTATGGGACGTCGGGATGAAGACTTGCCTCAAGAAAGTCCTGCCGATCTACAACCGCTGTGTCATTTTCAACACCGACAAGGACAGCAATCATGGACACCCGGAGCCTCTGACGACGCCGGAACACATTACACGCCGTTCCATCGCGCTCTACTACTACACCGCAGCAACGGTGGCGGCTGATCCTGCGCAAAGAAACAAAACCCACTACAAACCAAGGCCCAAGGATCGCTTGAGCCTCAAGTACTACCTCAACAAACTCATCAAGAAAAAAAACTGACGGCACCTGCGGTTATCCGACCACATCGATCAACTGCTCGCGTTGCGCCCCCGTCAGCATCGGGCCGAAACCGGCACCGGCATTGTCCGCCATGTAACGCGGGTTGCCGGTGCCGGGGATGACGCAGGTCACTGCCGAATGCGCCAGCAAATACTTGAGCGCCAATTGTGCCCAACTGGTGACGCCGACTTGCGAGGCCCAGCCGGGCAGCGGTTTGCCCTTCAAGCGGGCAAGCAAATCACCGCCGCCAAATGGCCGGTTGCAGATCACCGCCACGCCGCGTTCGCGACACAGCGGCAGAATGCGTTTCTCGACCCCGCGATCGTCCAGCGCATAGTTGATCTGCAAAAAATCCAGTGGCTCGGCTTTGAGCACCGCTTCCACTTCGTCATACGCCGACGCGGTGTAATGGGTGATGCCGATGTAGCGAATCCGCCCTTCTTCCTTCCATTTTCGCAATGTAGGCAAATGGGTTTTCCAGTCCAGCAGGTTATGGATCTGCATCAGGTCGATCCGGTCGGTCTGTAGCAGTTTGAAGGATTGCTCCATCTGCGCGATGCCTTCTTCGCGGCCACGGGTCCACACCTTGGTGGCCAGGAACGCGGGTGAACGCGGCTTGTGGATCGACAGCAGTTCCCCAATGGTCTGCTCGGCGCGGCCATACATGGGTGAGCTGTCGATCACCGTGCCGCCCTTTTCAAATAACGCGCTGAGAACGGCGGGCAGGTTTTTGTAGGCCGGCTCGGCAGGTGCGACATCAAAGCCGCGATAGGTGCCCACGCCGACAAGGGGCAATGGCTCGTTGCTGGAAGGAATGGCGCGGGTCAGCATGTTCTTGCCTCCTGTTTCCTTCGACGGCACGGTGGCTGCAAAGGCCGGATCGAAAGTGAGCACCGCCGAAGCACCGGCAGCCAGCGTGAGTATTCGTCGACGCGTGTATCCATCAGTGTGGCTCATGGTTGTGTCCTTCCACTGCCTGGCGGTTGGCCTTTTGCGCTTGTTGCGCGGCAAACGCCGCGATCACCGGCGCCACGAGTCCTCTGTTAGCCAAGAGAATAGCTGCCGGCGGCAATTCGTCCCTGCTTGAAATACAACGAGGTCTCAAGTGCTGGTGGGCGATCACAGAGGGCAGCGGGGGTAGCCATTTCATTAGCGGTGCCTCGCTAATGCTCGGCATGCCCTCGAGGGGGCGCTCAGATCAAAAGCTGAAGGCGAGCTAACGCTCGACCTGATGAGTAATGAAAATCAAAGGCGTATGGGATTCCCTGTAGGAGCCGGCTTGCCGGCGAAATACGTCTGGACGACGCGTTCATTCAGACAGCCCGCGTTATCGTTGGCGTCCATCGCCAGCAAGCCGGCTCCTACAGGGGAGCGGTGTACATGTCCGGAATGAGTGGTCGCAGCAGAGAAGGACAACGCGGACATCTAAAGAGCCAGGTCGGCTTTCAGGCCGCCTCGGCGGCTGTGGCGGTGGTCGCCCCCTCGAGAGGCCGAGCGCAGGTTCTGCGCAGTGGGCAACCCGGCATGGATGCCGGGTTAGCCGCCCCCGGCCATGGATGGCCGATGGCGGCGGGCCCACGGAGCAGGACCGGAGCGAGGGTATGCCGAGCCTAGGCGAGGCACCGAACGAAAGGGGCAAGAGCCCTTGGTTACTTGGGGCTCTTCCAAGTGACTCGCTGTAAAAGCGAAACCATAAGCAGCCGTTACCGCAGCAATGGATATGTACACCAAAAAAAAAACACACCCACACAAAGCCTTCGCAAGCAGGTCCCACCAACACCGCGAAAAACAGAATTACCGCAAACACGAGCCGTTTTCGCTACTCTGGCTCCAAGCACCCATCGCCCCGCCACTCACCCGACCGAGGCACCATGATCATTTCATCCGCATCCGACTATCGCGAGGCAGCCCGCCGCAAACTCCCCCGCTTCTTGTTCGATTACATCGATGGAGGCGCTTATGCGGAGCACACACTAAGGGCCAACAGCGCCGACCTGACAGGCATCAGCCTGCGTCAGCGCATTCTGAAAAACGTCGAAACCCTTAGCCTGCAAACCACCCTCTTCGACCAGCCCCTCGCAATGCCGATCATCCTGGCACCGGTAGGCCTGACAGGCATGTTCGCCCGTCGAGGCGAAGTACAGGCCGTGAAAGCGGCGCAAAACAAAGGCATTCCCCTGTGCCTGTCGACAGTCTCGGTGTGTTCGATCGAGGAAGTGGTGGCGCAAAGCCAACAATCCATCTGGTTCCAGCTGTACGTGCTGAAAGACCGGGGTTTCATGAAAAACGCCCTGGAACGGGCCAAGGCTGCCGGGGTGAAAAACCTGGTGTTTACCGTCGACATGCCCACGCCCGGCGCGCGCTACCGGGATGCTCACTCGGGCATGTCCGGGCCGTTTGCGTCATCGCGGCGAATACTTCAGGCGATGACCCGACCCGACTGGGCCTTCAACGTCGGCGTCATGGGACGCCCGCACGATCTGGGCAACATCTCGAAGTACCTTGGCAAAGCCGTCACGCTCGAAGACTACATGGGCTGGCTGGCGAACAACTTCGACCCGTCGATCAGCTGGAGCGATCTGGAGTGGATTCGTGACTTCTGGAAAGGCCCGATGATCATCAAGGGCATTCTCGATCCTCAGGACGCGCGAGACGCCGTCAGCTTTGGCGCGGACGGCATTGTGGTGTCGAACCACGGCGGACGACAGCTGGACGGTGTGCTTTCCACCGCCAAGGCATTGCCGCCCATCGTACAAGCTGTGGGGAATGATCTGACGGTGCTGGTCGACTCGGGGATCCGCTCGGGGCTCGATGTCGTGCGGATGCTGGCCCTGGGCGCGAAAGGTGTATTGCTGGGGCGATCCATGGCCTATGCCCTGGCCGCCGACGGTCAACGCGGGGTGGAAAACATGCTGGATATTTTCGCCAAAGAGATGCGCGTGGCGATGACGTTGACCGGGGTGACTTCGATTGCTCAGATCGATGAGTCAACGTTGGTGCAGGCGGTTCGTGAGCTGAACGCTTGATCGTGAAAACGCCCTGTCTATGCAGGGCGTTTTCAATCACTCGACGTCTTTGAGAATCTCGAACTTCACCTGATCGGGATAGAACGCAATGTAACCGCGTATCTGTTCTACCGACACTTTGGGATCTTCATAGCTCCATGCTGCATTCGCGCCCTCATGCCCCGGGACCTGCAGGCTGAAATAGCTCGCATCGCCCTTGTAGGGGCAGTAACTCGTGTGGTCGGTGCGGGCAAAATACTTCTCGTCGATATCCTCCCGGGGCACGTAGTACACCGGAGGGTAATTGGCCTCCAGCAGCACCAGCGCGCGCGCCGACGCAGCCACCTGAATGCCGTGAAACTTCACCAACAGACAGCCGGGCTGCTCGGCGATGGTAATGACAGGGCTAGGACCGGAGCTTTTCATGAAATGCGTTCCTCGGGACGGTGAAAAACCTGTGGGAGCGTGCGATGCGGCGATCCGACTTGCCCGCAATGGGTCGCACAGTGCCCCAAAACTTGAGAACACAACTTTGTCAGGTATAACCCAGATTTCGTCAGCGCGACGGCTTCACAGCCGAACGGGGCGCTGAAGCTATCTGTCGGAGGACCGGCACAAGCGCATAGGCGGATAACGTCAAAGGTAGAAGCGAGATGCAGTTCGTTGCAATGACTCGAAACGCACGAGCTGTACATCCATACAGATAAAGATTGCTCCATCGCTCATCAGCGGCCATTCTGTGCACCTCCCGGCAATTGATGAACGATGGTGGTTATGCGGTTGTACCTCTGTGAAAAACCTTCCCAGGCCAAAGACATTGCGGCCGTGCTCGGCGCCCGGCGTCGCGGCGACGGCTGCTGGTTGGGAACGGACGTCACGGTGACCTGGTGCATCGGCCATCTGCTGGAAACCGCGCCACCGGATGCCTACGACGCACGCTACAAGCGCTGGGTGCTGGCGGATCTGCCGATCATTCCGGACAAATGGAAAATGACCGTCAAACCGCGCACCGCCAGTCAGTACAAAGCCGTCAAGCGCTTGCTCGGCGAGGCCGATGAATTGGTGATCGCCACCGACGCGGACCGTGAGGGCGAAATGATCGCCCGGGAACTGGTGGAGCATTGCCGTTATCGCGGGCCGATCCAGCGGTTGTGGCTGTCGGCGCTGGACGATGCGTCAATCCGCAAGGCATTGGCTGCGCTGAAGCCGGGGGCGGAGACCTTCAGCCTTTATCATTCGGCATTGGGCCGTTCACGGGCCGACTGGCTGATCGGCATGAACATGAGCCGGTTGTTCACGCTGCTGGGGCGCCAGTCCGGTTATCAGGGCGTATTGCCGGTCGGTCGAGTGCAAACGCCGACCCTGCGCCTGGTGGTGGACCGCGACCGCAGCATCGCCGATTTCGTCCCCGTGGCTTACTGGGCCATCGACGTGCAGCTGCTGCACGATGGCACCGCGTTCACCGCACAGTGGCATGCGCCGTCCGACGTTTGCGACGATCAGGATCGCTGCCTCAATCAGGCACTCGCTCAACAGGCAGCGGCGGCGATTGGCAACGCGGCGAGCGCCCGGGTGATCAAGCTGCGCACCGAGCGCATGCGTGAAGTGGCGCCGTTGCCGTTCGATCTGGGCACCTTGCAGGAAGTCTGTTCGAAGAAACTCGGGCTCGGCGCTCAAGAAACCCTCGACATCGCCCAGGCACTCTACGAAACCCATAAAGTCATCACCTACCCTCGCAGCGACTGCGGTTACCTGCCGGTGAGTCAACACAGTGAAGCGCCCGGTATTCTCGCCGCCCTGCGGCAAGCAGATCCGACGCTGAACGCCTTGCAGGACCACCTTGAACCGCAACGGCGCTCACGGGCCTGGAATGACGCCAAGGTCAGTGCTCACCACGGCATCATCCCCACAGCTGCGGCAAAGAACCTGGATCGACTGGCGGGCAAGCAGCGAGCGGTCTACACGCTGATCCGTGCGCGGTATCTGGCGCAGTTTCTGCCCAACCATGAATACGACCGGACCCAGGCCGACTTCGACTGTGCCGGTGAAGCCTTGCGCGCGGTCGGCAAGCAGATCGTCGAACCCGGCTGGAAACGCGCCCTGCCCGAGGCCCTTGCTCCGGCCAAGGGCCGCGAAGTACCGGCACCGCAAACATTGCCGACATTGAGCGAAGGCCGTGATTGCGCGGTGGCCGAAGTGAGGCTCAAGGACCTTTGGACGCAGCCGCCCAAACCGTTTACCGAAGGTGATTTGATCAAGGCGATGAAGAACGTCGCCAAGCTGGTCGAGGATCCACTGCTGAAACAGAAACTCAAGGACACCACCGGGATCGGCACCGAGGCCACCCGCGCCTCGATCATTCAGGGCCTGCTCGACCGTGGTTATCTGATCAAGAACGGCAAGGCCCTGGCCGCCACCCCGGCGGCGTTCAGCCTGATCGACGCCGTGCCGCGCGCGATTGCCGACCCTGGCACCACAGCGATCTGGGAGCAGGCGCTGGACATGGTGCAGAACGGCGAAATGAGTCTGGAAGAGTTCGTCACCAAACAGGCGGCGTGGATGAGCAAGCAGGTTGCCCGCTGCTCCGGCCTGAACCTGACCATCAGCGGGCCTGCAAGCCCTGCCGGGCGAGGTGCCACACCCTGGAAAAACAAACGCAAGCCGGCCAAACGCAAGCCATCGACCGGCGCCAAACGTGCAGCAAAAACGCCGGGTAAAGCTTGATGGCACTTCGAATGGACAGCGATGGTCTAGTGTTCTTCAAGCCCGGCTACAACCCTGTTTCCTGAAAAGGCATCGACCATGATTATCGTGCACCACCTGAACAACTCCCGCTCCCAGCGCATTCTGTGGCTACTGGAAGAACTGGCCATTCCTTACGAACTGAAGCTCTATCAGCGCGATCCGAAAACCAACCTGGCCCCGCCGGAACTGAAAGCGATCAACGCCCTGGGCAAATCGCCGGTCATCGAAGACGGCACGCAGAAACTGATTGAGTCCGCCGCAATCATCGACTACCTGATTCGTCGCCATGGCGAGGGGCGCCTGCAACCCGATCCGTCCACCCCGGCCTACGATGAATACGTGCAGTGGCTGCATTTCGCCGAAGGCTCGGCCATGTTGCCGCTGATGTTGAACCTGTATGTCGGACGTCTCGGTGAAGCCGGCGCACCGCTGCATCCGCGGATCAACTCGGAAGTGGCCAACTACCTCGGTTATCTGAACACGGCACTGAGCCAGTCCGATTACCTGCTGGGCAAGGAATTCAGCGCAGCCGATATCCAGATGAGTTTTATAGGCGAAATCGCCCGCGCCCAAGGCAAGCTCGACAACTACCCTCATGTAGCGGCCTGGATCGAGCGCTTCCAGGCGCGCCCGGCCTATCAAGCCGCACTGAAGAAAGGTGGCAAATACGACTTCGCGCCTCACTGATTGATTCCGCTCTGAACAGGAGCCAGCCCGCATGCCCTCGATAGAACTGCACGCCGCTCAGCGCGACGAACTGGAAACGCTCGAAAACCTGATGCAGTTCTATATGTACGACCTCAGTGAGTGGCTGCCGCTCAAACTCGGCGGGCATGGCTTCTTCCGCATCCAGCCGCAACAGGACTACTGGCGCAACCCCGCAACCCGCCCGTTCCTGATCAAGGTCGACGGGGAGCTGGCCGGTTTTGTGACCGTGGATGACAACACCCATCTGCCTGGCGCGCAGTACAACATCGGCTACCTTTTTGTCAGTCGACGCTTTCGTGGCCAAGGAATCGCGACGTTTGTCGTTTCTACCCTCTTGAGCCAGCTGCCCGGGCAATGGCAGATTTTCCACATCGACGCCAACCCGCCTGCACGGCAGTTCTGGGCCCGTGTGATACCTGGCCTCACGGGTGACGCGTTCTCCCGGCATCATCAGCCAGTAGACGGTTATCCCTGCACCTTTTACCGCTTCCAAAGCGCGCCGCCCTCGTCCTGAGTGGCACTTTCTCCCTGCTGCTTTCTAATTCCAAACAGCTTTGTCCGACAATATGTAGTGACTGAAAATAATCACTACAAAACCGTTGACGCCTCCGATTTGCCCTTGCATGATGCAGACATCTCCCCGATCGGGAGTACAGCAACATGTTTGAGCAAGCTCGTCTGACCGCCGAGCTGTTTTTCCCGGATACACGCTGCCCACAAGGCAGATTGAAGAAGCTGACCTGGCCCGAACGTCCAGTACAAGGACGAGAAGCGCTGGCGATCAATCCTCATGAAGCTTGTGGCCGACCCTGAAAACGTCGGCAGTGGCCTGAAGGTATTCGCTGCTTCTCTTCGTTGTGACGCTATTGCGTAGCAGTTATTCAACACGACTACATGCAACAGACGCGGAACCCCGTCACTCTCGACGGCCGAACGCTGACGTCCTGGTTTCGGTGCCAGGGATCAACTAACCGATGGGCTACTTGTATTAGCGAATCAACTTTGAAAGATCACCAAATGGTCAAGGGGCATATTATGAATCTGAACAATCAACCTACTATCGATGAACTGGCTCGTATGTTCGCTGCGCAAAAAGACAGCCACGACAGCCACATTCTGTGGATCAGCAAATCGGGCCAGGTTCATATCGATTGCCTGTCGCCGCATGCCCATGAAGCCGAATTCGACCAGAACAACCAGAACCTGTTGGCCCGACTGAAAATGTACCGTCGCGGCCAGGGTTATGTCGGCAAGAAAGCTGCAGCCGACAAAGACTTCATCGGCAATGTCCTGCAAACGCTGAAACAGGCCTGGGACTCGATGCAGAACCAGAATGAAGTTCGGGTGATTGATCGGTTCTACTGATAATCCATAGATGTAGGAGCCGGCTTGCCGGCGATGGACTCAACTACACCGCGGTGAAACAGTCAGTACGCGTTATCGTTAACGACCATCGCCGGCAAGCCGGCTCCTACAATGGGCTGAATGGGTGTTCAAACCAATGAAGGCCCCATAAAAAAGGCCCCGCTCGAATAAACGAGCGGGGCCTTTTTGTTTGTCTCCGTTTTGCTAAACAAAGCTATTGTTAAGCCTATCCGCTGTTGGTCACTGGAGACTTGCGATGAAAAACAAGCTGATGTTCCCGCTGTTGCTGGTTCTGACAAGTGTTGCTCAGGCAAACAGCGTCGACGGTGTCCCGTCATTCGCGGTGGAGTGCCCCGGCAAGTTTCTCGTCCAGGCGGATCAGGATGGGCCGGTCATGATCAACGGCAAGGAAGCCGACACCAAAATCATCAGTGAGCGCCGCTTCGAAGCCAAAGGCTCCGGTATCACCCTGTCAATTGTCCTCGCCGATGACGATTCGGTCGCCGTGACCTCCTCCGGCAAGGCCTCCAACGGCGTGTGCCAGTCAGTGGATGACTGACGTCGCCTCAACGGTTCCCAGCAACAGTTCCATGAAGGCCACCGACGCCGCGCTGTGGTAGTTGTTTTTACGCCGCAGCAG
The DNA here is from genome assembly GCF_019956105.1 of Pseudomonas sp. BF-RE-25. Taxonomy (NCBI): domain Bacteria; kingdom Pseudomonadati; phylum Pseudomonadota; class Gammaproteobacteria; order Pseudomonadales; family Pseudomonadaceae; genus Pseudomonas; species Pseudomonas sp. BF-RE-25. The sequence continues at coordinate 16,543 of NZ_JAHBDB010000008.1, read as the reverse complement.
CGCGGCCCCGCGTTTGGGCGCCTCACCCAGCAACGGGATCCTGCGCAAAGCGCGGTCCTGAGTGGCGATGGGTTCCGGAAGGATGGTGGCAATCGCCGTGTGGCGAATGACTTCCAGCAAGGTGCTGACCGAGTTCACCTCAATGGCCACTTTTGGCGTGATCTGCTGCTCAGCGAAATACTCATCGATTCGGGTTCGGGTGACGAAGTCCGTGGCCAACAGGGCAAACTCCAGCTGGGCCACCGCTTCAGCGGATAACGCGACCCGGCTTTCGTACAACGGATGATCCCGCCCGACCATCACGCCCAGCGTCTCGGTAAACGCCGGAATCGACTCGATGTCGGCATTCCTGACCTGATCAAACGCAATGGCGATGTCCAGTGAGTCATCCAGCAGCCCGGCCTCGATGTCGTCCATCGACAACTCGAAAATCTCCAGGTGAATGTTCGGATAGCGCGCCACGTAGTCGCGCACCAATGGCCCGACCAGATACGCCATGAACGTCGGCGTCATCGCCAATCGCAACGTCCCCCGGGACAAGTCCTTCACGTCATGCAACGCCCGTTTACCCGCCTCCAGTTCCACCAGCACCCGCCGAGCGCACTCGATGTAGGCCTCCCCCGCATCGGTCGGCTTGACCGTGCGCGAGGTGCGATCGAACAGGCTCACGCCGAGGGTTTCCTCCAATTGGCGGATCTGTTGCGACAAGGTCGGTTGGGACACGTGCAATGCCTCGGCAGCACGGGTGAAGCCGCCGTGGTCGGCGACCGCCAGCAAGTAGCGCAAATGTCGGAGCAACATCGGGATCAACCTATAGGCAGGACTTATGCAATGCATTGTATATCGGTCTTGGACGCTATGAATCAATCGGCAGAAGATTGCTTCACACCCACGCAGTACTCAATCCGATAGGAGATTCACCATGCAACAGTCCCACGCTTACAACGACCCGAGCCTGGCCCTGACCACCTCGATCCTCGATGCCAAGGCGCGTAAGAACCTGTCGTGGCAGGACCTGACCGATGGCACCGGCCTCGGCCTGGCCTACGTCACCGCCGCCCTGCTCGGTCAGCACCCACTGCCGGAAAGCGCCGCCAAAGTGATTGGCGAGAAGCTCGACCTGGACGCCGACACCGTGGCCCGCCTGCAAATCATTCCACTGCGCGGCAGCCTCTCTGGCGTGCCGACCGACCCGACCATCTACCGCTTCTACGAAATGATCCAGATCTACGGCACCACGCTCAAAGCCCTGGTTCATGAACAATTCGGCGACGGCATCATCAGCGCGATCAACTTCAAGCTCGACATGAAAAAAGTCGAAGACCCGGAAGGCGGCTCCCGCGCCGTGATCACCCTCGACGGCAAGTTCCTGCCACTGCGTCCTTTCTGACTTGATCCCGGCCCGCACTCAAGTGCGGGCCAGTTCCAGAACCCCGCTTGTTTCTTTGTTCACCACATTGGCCTGGAGGATGCCCCCATGAAAAAAATTCTGTTGGTGCTGTCGTTGTTAGCGGGCATGTCTGCCCAGGTTCACGCAGAAGAAACGGCCGTCGCGTACGAGTACGCCATGAAACTGGACATCGCGCATGTCGTGAGCATCACGCCGATTGCCGATGAGTGCGGGGTCGTCCCCGTGGAAATGACGTACCTGGACTCCACAGGCGCCACCCACATTCTGGACTACAGCGTGTTTGGCACCGGCTGCTCGAACTGATCCCCCATCATTTGAAAGGAAATTCCCCATGAAAGCGCTCATCGACGGTTTTTTGAAGTTCCAGACGGAAGCCTTCCCACAGCGGACCGACCTGTTCAAACACCTGGCCACCACGCAACACCCCGGCACGCTGTTCATCACCTGTTCCGACAGCCGTGTCGTGCCGGAACTGCTGACTCAGCAAGAACCCGGCGAACTGTTCGTGATCCGTAACGCCGGCAATATCGTGCCCTCCTACAGCCCGCATCCGGGCGGTGTATCGGCCACGGTCGAATATGCGGTGGCCGTACTGGGCGTCACCGACATCGTGATTTGCGGCCATTCGGATTGTGGCGCGATGACAGCCGTCGCCAGCTGCAAATGCATGGATCACCTGCCCGCCGTCAGCGGCTGGTTGCAACATGCGGAATCGGCGAAAGTCATCAACGAATCCCGGCCTCATGCCAGCAACGCGGCGAAAGTGAGTTCGATGGTGCGGGAAAACGTAATCGCGCAACTGGCGAACATTCAGACGCACCCGAGCGTGCGACTGGCTCAGGAAAAAGGCCTGCTGAACCTGCATGGCTGGGTCTACGACATCGAAACCGGGTCGATCGATGCACTGGATGCCAACAGCCGCACGTTCGTGTCGCTGGTCGAGCACCCAACCACGTGCGCCGTTTACGGCAAAGCGGTTGAAGCGGCTTGATCCGTGCACCAGAGAGCCATCGCCCTCAGCTGGCACCGTGCAGCCAGTCAGCATCCGCGCTCAATAGCCGCGAAGTGAAAATGCAGCGCGCCCGATTCACGGAAGCGCTGCACCCCGCTTTACTTGTCTTCCGGTTTGGCTGACGAGGATGGCCGGATCTCCGGATTTTCCTCGGCGTTGGGCGGTGTTGGAAAGCTTCCAGGCGTGAACACGTGAGTCAGCAATTCCCTGGCATCGATTTCATTGACACCACTGACCGTGCGAGCCAGCGCAACAGCCTGCTCACATTGCTTATGCGTGTTGACGCGACCGCTCAACATCACCATTCCCGCGAGGGTTTTGACATGGACTTGCAGGCCAAGGGTCGGATCGGCCAACGCCAAGGCCGACTTCACCCGGGCTGTCAGCCACGCGTCATGCGCGGCCATTTCCAGCTTATGAGAGTAATGATCGAAGGATTGAAGTTTCATGGCGGACCCCTGTCTCAAGACGCAGTCGCAGACACCCTTAATTATAGTGCGGTCTGCGCTTGAGGTCGGGTTCTCAGCGTTTGACCGACAGATCGATCTGCGTCATGCGACTACGGATCGTGAACACGCCATCGCCCGAGAGAATCGCGCTGCGAGCGAACAGGCGACCACTCTCCCAGTTCGAAAGCCCCAGTTCCGGTTTATTCAGCGCGTACTGCCCGTCAACCCAACGGGTAATCCCGTTGCCGACAAAAGGTGCGTTGACTGCGTTATAGAAGCGCTCATGCGCCTCGGCATCTTCACTGATCAACGACACGGTGAACTGCGGGCTGTAGCGATTGAACAAGGCGATGGCCTGGCCCAGGTCGTCGACGATCTTGAGGCTGACTTCCGGGGTTTCTTCCCACTCCCACTCGCGGCCCAACTGGTCTTCGGGCAGTGGTTCGGCCAACGCTTCGGTCTGGTAGCCGTCAGGGCGGTAGACCTCGACGGTTGCACTCCGCCAACGGCCAGGCAAATACGTTTCGCTGCCCTCGACGATGTGCAACTTGCAGCCCTCTTCCCGAGCGCTGCCGGCTTTTTCCAAGGCGTCCAGAAACAGCGGCACCAGTTCGGCGGCACGATCGCGGTGGATCAGGCAGACGTTCAGGGTGTTGCAGACTTTACGGTCCAGGGAATTGCGCACGACGGCGGCAAAACGCTTGGCGTCGGCGTCCTTGTCGGCGACCAGCCAGGCGCCACCGGTGCCATGCAGGCTGACGGCAGTGCCGACCTGTTGCGCGATGCTGCCCAACTGACTGACCGCACGCCCCGAACCACGGGCTACCGCCAACGACAGGCGACGGTCGGCGAACATCGCCCAACCGGCGGCGTGATTGACACTTTCCACCAGCGACACTGCGCCCACCGGCAAACCGGCCTCACTCAATGCCGGATTCAACGCGTGGGTGACAATGGCTTGCGCCGTGCCCAAGGCATCGCTGCCAATGCGCAGTACCGCGGTGTTGCCGGTGCGCAACACGCCAGCGGCGTCGGCGAAAACATTCGGCCGGCCCTCGAAGACGAAGGCGACGATGCCCAACGGCGAAACCACCTGCTCGACTTTCCAGCCGTCATGCTCGACGCAACTGATCACTTTGCCACGCGAGGCTGACGCATCGCGCCAAGCCCGGAGGCCCGCGATCATGTCACGACGCATGCGCTCATCGGCCAGCAACCGTGTGGTGGAGCGTCCACGCGACTTGGCCCATTCGATGTCGGCCCGGTTGGCTGCTTCGATCAAGTCCCAGCAGTCCTGGTTTTCCAGGCGTTGGGCAAAAAGGTCGAAAAACGCACTGATCGCCTGATCGGAAACGGCGGACATTGCCGTAAACGCCGCTTCAGCCCGCTCAATCGCGACCGCCGCTGCTTTCTGGTCCGCAACGGGAATCAGCAGCAACTCGCCGCTGACCTGCTCCACCAACAGGTGGTCCCCGGGCTGAAAGCGCAACGCCAGTTCGGGGCTGACCACAGTGACGCGGTTACCAGCGAAAGGGATTGGCGTGCCAGCGACTAGACGTTCGAGCGCAAGAGACATGAAGCGGTTTCACCATGCAATGGGCGGTCGGAAAATGTATAGCAAAATTTCTGGAGCGTCATTAACCGGTGGCCATCCGGCGCATTTCGTTCGATTGCGAAACCGTACGCAAATCCCCTGTAGGAGCCGGCTTGCCGGCGATGGACGTCAACGATAACGCGGGCTGTCTGAATAAACGCGTTGCCCCGACGTTTTTCGCCGGCAAGCCGGCTCCTACAGGGGAATGCGTACGAACAAAGAGACAGGCCGCCTCGGCGGCTGTGGCGGTAGTCGCGCCGGCCACAACCCCGCGCTATCAGAACACCGACCAGCCAATCCGCTGGCTCAGCAGTTCCAGCGCGGCCATTCCCGCCAGTGAGTTACCGGCGGCATTGAGTTCCGGCGACCAGACGCACACCGTGAACTGCCCCGGCACCACCGCGACGATCCCGCCGCCCACGCCGCTCTTGCCGGGCAAACCGACGCGATAGGCGAAGTTGCCCGCCTCGTCGTAGAGGCCGCTGGTGGCCATGATGGAATTGACTTGCTGGGTCTGGCGGCCGCTGAGGATCTGTTCGCCGCTGTGCTTGCAGAAGCCGTCGTTGGCCAGGAAGCAGAACGCCCGCGCCAGGTCCACGCAGCTCATGCGCAGGGCGCAATGGCTGAAGTAGCTGCGCAGCACCGCTTCGACATCGTTGTGAAAATTGCCGAAGGATTGCATCAGGTACGCCATGGCGGCGTTGCGCGCCCGGTGCTGGTATTCGGACTCGGCGACCTTGCCGTCCACCATGACTTGCGGATTGCCCGACAGGCGCCGGACGAAATCGCGCATCGACAGCGCTGGCGCGGCAAAGCGCGACTGGTTGATGTCGCAGATCACCAGCGCACCGGCGTTGATGAACGGATTGCGCGGGCGCCCGCGTTCGAATTCCAGCTGCACCAGCGAGTTGAACGGCTGCCCGGAAGGCTCGTGCCCCAGGCGCTGCCAGATGGCTTCGCCGGAGTGCTCGATAGCCTGCACCAGGCTGAACACCTTGGAAATACTCTGCACCGAGAACGGCGTGTGGGCGTCACCGGCGCAAAACAGTTCGCCGTCATTGCCGTACACGGCGATGCCCAGTTGATTGGCCGGCACGGTGCCGAGGGCAGGAATGTAGTCAGCCACCTTGCCCTGACCGATCAGGGGCCGAACTGCGTCAAGGATCTCGTTCAACAGCGCTTGCATGCCGGGTTCCGAAGTCTCGCCCCAAGGGATTGCGGGGACACTGACGCTAGACGCTGGTGGTCAGCAGCGGATCACAGTTGTGAATTGGAATGCCATTGTAGGAGCCGGCTTGCTGGCGATAGCGTCCGTTCAGGCAATTAATGTATCGACTGACCCACCGCTATCGCCAGCAAGCCGGCTCCTAGAAGGATTTGTGTAGGCCAAGGAAATTTCGGGGGTTACGTATCAGAGTGTGTACAGCCCCGTCCTTGACACACCCCGTCCATAAAACCCCACCCCAACGACACATCGCAGATACACCCGATTGATGAAATGTGCCTGTCGATTGGCTCAGCCGATCAAAGCGCTCAACTCACTCAATGCTACGGAGTATCACCATGTTCAAGCTCTCGACTTCTTCCCTGACCCTCGGCCTGATCATCGCCGGCGGCCTGGCCCTGTCCAACGTCGCATCGGCCTCCGAGTCCGAAGCGTTCAGCATGAAACAGCTGGCCCACGGCTACAGCCAGGCCCACGCCGACACCGCGGAAAAACCGGCTGAAGGCAAATGCGGCGAAGGCAAGTGCGGCGCCGGCGAGTAACCCTTGCGCGGGGCCGCGAGCCCCGCATCCCTGACTGAACGGAGACCACGTCCATGAACTCTGCAATCTCGTCGGCCGTGAAAGGCCTGCACCTGAATCTCGATCGTGCCGGTAGCTGGCTCGCCCCATTGACCCTGCGGTTGTTCATTGCCTGGGAATTTTTCGAGTCAGGTCTGGAAAAATGGAATGGCGAAAACTGGTTCGCCGACATTCAGGATCGCTTCCCGTTTCCCTTCGACCAGATACCGGCGACGCTGAACTGGGAACTGTCGATGTGGGCTGAACTGCTTTGCGCCCTCGCCATCCTCGTCGGCCTTGGCACGCGGATTTCAGCCATCGCGTTGATCGTGGTCACCATCGTTGCGACGGCAGCCGTCCACTGGCCGGCCGATTGGTCTACATTGAGTGAGCTTGCTCAGGGTTACTCCATCAGCAACAAGGGCCACGGCAACTTCAAACTGCCGCTGATTTACCTCGCCGCCCTGATGCCGCTGTTGCTCTCGGGTGCCGGCAAGCTCAGTCTCGATACGTTGTTGGCTCGCTTCTTCTGGCGTCGCAACCACCGCTGAGGCGCCAGCGTTTCGATAACGTACCTGCCACTCCCAATAGAACAGGAGCAATCGCCATGAGTCTCACTCTCTACGGTTTTGACGGCAGTACTTATGTGCGCACAGTGAAGATGTTGCTGGTGGAAAAAGACGCGGACTTCGAGCAGGTGCAGGTCAACGTGATCAAAGGGGAACCGCACCTGCCGGAGCATCTGGTGCGTCACCCGTTCGGCAAGGTGCCCGTCGTCGACCACGACGGCTTTCGGGTGATCGAAACCGGCGCGATCATTGCCTACCTGGACGAAGTCCTGCCCGGCCCGTCAATCACCCCGGACAACGCCCACGACCGTGCGCGCACCCACATGGCCCAGGGCATTTATGATTCCTACGGTTATGGCGCGCTGGTCTCGGTGTTCGGCTACCATCTGTTTCCCGACTTCATTGGCGGGCAGAATGAGGATTCGCGCCGCCAAGGCATCGAGAACTCGAAACGAGTGCTGCGCGAGTTGATGAAGATTAAAGGCACCGATCCGTATATCGCCGGCCTTGAACCGAGCATCGGCGACTTCTACCTGGCACCGGGTTGCGCCTACATCGCGATGACCCCGGATGCGCCGCAGGTATTTGCCGTGGACGGCTTCAACAGCTGGTGGAAACGGATGCAGGGGCTGACGAGCTTCAAAGCCACACAGCCGCATTAAGCTACGCCCCAACTCACTTGCGAAGACAGGAGCCACCATGAGCGTGACCACCCAATGGATCGAGATCGACAGCGCTGAAGGTAAATTCGGCGCTTACCTGGCGATTCCACATACCCGCAAAGGCCCGGGGATTGTGCTGATCCAGGAGATCTTCGGTGTGAATGAACACATCCGCTCGGTCGCCGAGCAATATGCCGCCGATGGTTACCTGGTGATCGCACCGGACCTGTTCTGGCGCAACGGCCCGCGCATTGAACTGACCTACGACGAAGCCGGCTGGAAACGCGCCGTCGAATTGATGAACGCCACCGACGTCGGCAAAGCGCAGAAAGACATCGAGCTGGCCATCGACGCCCTGAAAGCACAACCGGGTCTGGATGGCGGCATTGCCTCCATCGGCTACTGCTTCGGCGGCTTGCTCTCCTACCACACCGCTGCCAATGGGCTGGTGGACGTGGCGATCGCCTACTACGGCGGCGGCATCCAGAACCAACTGGACCGCGCCGACGAAATCGAAGTGCCGCTGCTGATGCACTTCGGCGAGCAGGACAGCCATATCCCGCTGGAAGCCGTGGAGAAAATCGCCGAGTGTTTCGACAACAACGATAACGTGGAAATTGTCGTGTACCCGGAAGCCGAGCACGGTTTCAACTGCTCACATCGCGACAGCTACAACCAACGTGCCGCGGCTGAAGCCCATGGCAATACACTGATCTTCCTGGGCATGGAGCTCTAAGACCGACACGCTTTTGGTAGGAGCCCGGCTTGCCGGCGATGGCGTTTTCATGAACGCCATCGCCGGCAAGCCGGCTCCTACAGATTTCGGGTGAATTCGGGATAGAGGGATTGCGCCGAACCTTTAAGAGCCGGCCTCTACTAAATGCAGCCGCATTGCAAACACGGACCTGTAGGAGCCGGCTTGCCGGCGATGAGGCCTTCAAACCCTGCGGCGTTGCTGAGGGCGCCATCGCTGGCAAGCCAGCTCCTACAGGAATTTGTGGTGTGCAGATGCTTCGGAGCTGCGAACACGGTCTTGTAGGAGCCGACTTGCTGCGGGCGGCGTTCCGACGATAGGGCCTTCAAACGTTGCGGTGGATTTGAGGACGTCATCGCCAGCAAGCCGGCTCCTACAGTGGTTTGGCGGTGTATTTAGCTGCCGGCGCCGCCGTGTGCTTCTTCGAAGAAGTAGTCCTTCCAGCTGGCGGCCTTGTTTTTCAGCACGCCCAGTTCCTGCAGTTTCTCGGCGTAGACCGCCGTGCGCTGCGGCACCACCGTGAAATTGATCTCTGGATCGTTGACGATTTTCTCAACCAGCGGCAGGGCCAGCTTCGATTGTTCGACGCGGATGTAGGTCTGGGCGGCGGCGGATTTGTCGGCCTTGATGATTTTTTCCGCTTCGGCCAATGCGTCGTAAAACGCCTTGTAGGTTTTCGGGTTTTCGTCGTGGAATTTTTCCGTGGTGTACAGCACGTTGAACGTGGCCTGGCCACCCAGCACGTCGTAAGAACTCAGCACCTTGTGCACGTTGGGATTCTGCAATTCCTGATACTGGAACGGCGGGCTGGAGAAGTGCGCGTTGATCTCGGAACCTCCGGCGATCAACGCCGCCGTCGCATCCGGGTGGGCCAGGCTGATCGAGATATCGTCGAATTTCTTGTAGTGATCATTGCCGAACTGCCTGGCCGTTTCGATCTGCAAGGTGCGTGACTGGAACCCTACCCCGGCCGCAGGCACGGCAATGCGATCCTTCTCGGTGAAGTCCTTCAGGCTCTTCACATTCGGGTTGTTGGTCAGCAAATAGTTGGGCATCGAGCCCAGCGAGGCTATCGCCTTGACGTTCTGTTTGCCCTTGGTGCGATCCCAGATCGTCAGCATCGGTGGCACGCCCGCCGACACCACATCCAGCGCGCCGGCCAACAGCGCTTCGTTCATCGCCGTGGCACCGGAGATGCTGTTCCAGTCGACCTTGATGTCGAGGCCCTGGGCCTTGCCGTGCTTCTCGATGAGTTGCTGGTCGCGGACCACATCCAGAATCAGGTAACCGATGCCGAATTGCTGGGCGATGCTGATCTTGCCTTCGGCCTGCGCGCCGGGACTGAGTAACGCACTCATCGCCGCCAGGGAGGCCGCCAGGAGGGTCAACGCTGAACGCTTGTAAGGAGTTGCCATGAAATGCTCGCTGTGAGTGGACGAATCAGAAATAAAACGACGACGAGGACTATTCCTCCACCGCCAGTGTCTTGTTCAACTCCCCGATTTTCTCCAGCCGCGCCCGGACGATGTTGCGGCTGATGTTCAGCAGGCGTCCGGTCTGCAACTGGTTGCCGTGGCAGAACCGGTACGCCGCGCGGAAAATGGTTTCTTCGATATGTTCGTAAAGGTCCGGGATGTTCTGTTCGAACAGCGCGTTGAGGGCGGCTTCCAGGTCCACCGGGCCGGCGACGGCGTGGCTGGTTTGGCTGGCCTGTTCCTGGCGGATGCCGGAGGAACGCATGTCCACCAGGTGCAGATCCGCCGGGGCGACCCGCTGATTGCGGCACACCAGCAACGCGTGGTGAATGGAGTTTTCCAGCTCGCGGATGTTGCCTGGCCAGCTGTGCTCCAGCAGCTTGCGTTCGGCTTCGACGCTCAACGACGCGCGGTTGTAGCCCAGGCGCTGGCAATGTTCTTCGAGGAAAAACTCGGCCAGCGGCAGGATGTCGCCCGGTCGTTCGCGCAAGGGCGGCAGGCGAATGGTCGCGACGTGCAGACGGTAAAACAGGTCCTCGCGAAAATGCCCGGCGACGACCGCATCCGCGAGGTTGACGTTGGTTGCAGCCACCAGCCTTACGTTGATCGGGATCGGCGTGCGCGAGCCCAGGCGCACCACTTCGCGCTCCTGCAAGACCCGCAGCAGTTTGACCTGCATGTTCAACGGCAGATCACCGATTTCATCGAGAAACAGCGTGCCGCCATTGGCCGCTTCGAACCACCCGGCCTTGTTGGTCGTGGCGCCGGTGAAGGCGCCTTTTTCGTGGCCGAACAGCTCACTTTCCACCAGGGTTTCGGCAAACGCACCGCAGTTCACCGCCACGAAGGGTTCGCGTCCGCGGCGGCTCAAATTGTGGATATGCCGAGCGACCAGTTCCTTGCCGGTGCCGGTCTCGCCAATGATCAATGTGTTGGCTTCACTGGGCGCCAGGCGCTCGATGCGGCTGAGCAATTCCTGGGAGCGCGGGTCCTTGAACACCAGGACGGTGGCCCGCACCGACTTGGTCAATTCGCGAGCGTTTGGATGAGTGATCAGCGACATGGTGCATTCCTGGCAGTAAAAGCGCGTGCTCAATAGTGCATGAAGTTGTTTAGACTAAAAAATTCTTAATTAGTATTTATATATTCCCAAAAACCATATGCAACGCAACTGCTGCCAGCCTGCTGCTGGAGCAGCAATTGGCACGCACCGGCCTGCTTGCACATCAACACCCCACGCTCCCGGCAGTTCCCTCCCCTCGCCCTGAAACCCAGTCCCTGCGCGGCCTGCAGCGCGTTTTTCGCGCAGTGGCATGCAATCTGCTCTCTCCCATGTACAGCGCAAAACTTTGTAGGAGCTGGCTTGCCGGCGATGGCGTCCTCAGAAACGTCACCAGGCTTGAAGGCCCCATCGCCGGCAAGCCGGCTCCTACAAAGGCTGTGTTCACAACGCAGCAGCATCGGACACCGCAAAACCCTGTAGGAGCCGGCTTGCTGGCGATGGCGTCGGCAAAAACGCCGCCAGGTTTGAAGGCCAGATCGCCGGCAAGCCGGCTCCTACAAAGACTGTGTTTCGCCAATAGCCATTTAGGGAGAGTTCAATGAAACGTTTCTGGCGCAACAGCCTGGTCGCCTTGACCGGGTTTCTGCTCAGTGCCACGGCGCTGGCCGGACAGGCACCGGCGTCGGTGAAGATCGCTATCGTCGCGTATACGCAGGGTGGCAAACCGGTATTCGGCGGGATCGCCGGGCGGGTGATCGAGGACGGTTGGCTGGAACAGCAACTGGCGCAACGCGGCGTGAAGCTCGACTGGATCGCCCTGCCCCACGCCGGTGCCGGGCCGCAGATCAACGAAGGCTTCAGCAACAACAGCATCGACTTTGCCGTGCGCGGCGACCTGCCTTCCGTCATTGCCGGGGCTGGCGGCGTGCCGGGCAAGCTGATCGTGCCCGGGGGCAGCGGCAACAACATCTATCTGGTGGTGCCTGCCGGTTCCAGCGCCAACAGCATCGACGACCTCAAGGGTAAACGCCTGGCCCTGCATCGCGGTCGTCCGTGGGAGTTCGCGTTCAGCAACTTCCTCGCCAGCAAGGGCCTGAAGCTCGACGATTTCAAGATCGCTAACCTCAATCCGCAAGTCGGCGCCGCAGCGGTGTCCGCTGGCAAAGTCGATGCGGCCGTATTGCTCAGCGAAGCCTATGCGCTGGAAGACAAAGGTGTCGGCAAGATCATCTGGTCGACCAAGCAAGGCGCCAACGACTGGCGTCTGGTCTCCGACCTCTGGGGCACCGACAGTTTTGTCGCGCAGCACCCGGACATTACTCAACTGCTGGCGACCGCCTGGATCAAAGCCGCCTGGTGGATCTCCCAGGAACAAAACCAGGACGCCTACTACGAACTCTCCTCCCGCGCCGGCACCGCTGAAAGCGTGCTGCGTCGCGACGACCAGAACGATCCCGTGGCCTGGAAAGACCGTTGGGCGCCGAAAAGCGACCAGCAACTCAAGGCCCACTATCAGGCGCTGACCGCCTATGCGCTGGCCAATCACCTGATTCGCGACACCTACGACATCACCCCTTCGCTGGCCACCGGTTTCACCAACCAGGCGCTGATCGATCTGAAACTCACCGACTACTGGCCGGCCCTGCGCGGCCAGGTCAGCAACAATCCATGAATAGGGAAATCCAGATGAAACTGCCGCAACAATTCGTTTTCGGTCTGAGCGTCCTGGCGCTGTCCATGAGTGCCATGGCCGCCGGTGCCCACGCCCCCAAACCCGACCCGCAACAAGGCGATGGCCGCGTCTCGGCGTTCTACACCTGGCAAGAGGTGATCCCGGCCACGCCAGGCAAACTGCTGCGCAGCGAGCCGCTGGAAAAAACCCTGAGCCTGCCCAACGCCGCCAGCGCGCAGCGGATTCTCTACACCTCCACCGATGGCATCGACAACAAGACGCCGATCGTGGTCTCCGGCACGTTGTTCCTGCCCAAAGGCAAGGCGCCCGCCGGTGGTTGGCCGGTCGCCAGCTGGGGGCATGGCACGGTCGGTGTGGCCGATGTGTGCGCGCCGTCCTGGCAAGGTCGCTCCTACCGTGACGTGCAATACCTCAGCCGCTGGCTGGATGAAGGTTATGCCATCGTCGCCACTGACTATCAGGGCCTCGGCGTCCCCGGCGGTCACCCGCTGCTGAACAATCGCATGGCCGCCTACGGCATTCTCGACGCGGCAAAAGCCGTGGTTGCGGGTGTTCCGGGGCTGGCCAACAAAGTGCTGATCGTCGGTCAGTCCCAAGGTGGCGCAGGCGCCTTCGCCTCGGCGGCGTATGCACCGACCTATGCACCGGACCTCGGCGTCAAAGGCAGCATTGGCACTGGTGTGATCTACACCGTCGGCGCGAAAAACGTCGGTGAACAGGACGTCAACAAAGTCGATGCGTCCCTCGCCTACGGCTTCTACACCCTGCTCGCGGCCCAGCAATACGACCCGAGCATCAACCCCAAGGATTTCTATACCGACAAGGCCCTGCCGCTGTTCGAACAAGCGCGCACCAGTTGCCTGGCAGCGCTGGTCAGCGATGTGGTCGGCGTCGGCCTGACCCCGGCCAATGCCAAGAAAGACTACAAGGGCGACCAGCTCGCCGCGTGGCAAAAACAGGTCTCCTACCCGACGCTGAAACTGGCCCAGCCGATCTTCATCGGCACCGGCGCCGAAGACAAAACCCCGGCCGCCTCGACGCAAGTCGCGCTGATGCAGGACGCCTGCAAGACCGGCTCGGTGGTTGAAGGCCATCTCTACAAAGGGCTGGGCCACAGCGAAACGGTCAACGCCTCGCTCAAGGACTCGGTGCCGTTCGCGCACAAGGTCATCAACGACCAGCCCATCACCCCGATCTGCAGCCCCAGCGTGCAGTAAGACGGAGCCTTCGACATGAGTATTGAATTCTTCACCCGCCTGCCCCTGCATGGCGAAACCCAATTCCTCCCCGGCGACCCGCGCAACCGTGGCGACTGGCACCGTGGCGGCCCGAGCACCGGCGCGGTCTCGGGGTTCAGCGTCGGCGATCACTTCACCTACATCGACTACCTCGGGCAGATCGCCAAGGCTGCCGAGATCAACGGTTTCGGCGGTGCGCTGATGGTCAACGCGCCCTCCGGCGAGGAGCCGTGGACGGTCTGCTCGCTGCTGGCCCGGGAAACCCGCACGCTGAAATTCGTCACCGCGTTCCAGCCCTATCACTACACGCCGTGGGTAGCGGTGCAGCAGGCCGCGACCTATCAACGGGCGACCGGCAACCGGCTGGTGTGGAACATCATCAACGGTGGTTCGGATGCGATTCAGCGCCAGGTCGGCGATTTCAGTGATCACGATGAACGTTATGAGCGCGCCATCGAGTTCATGGACGTGGTCAAGGGTTACTGGCACAACGAGAATTTCCACTACGAGGGCAGATTCTACAAGGCCGAGGGAGGTGGCCTGCGCGGGCCGTTGAAGAAAGCCGAGCTGCCGCTGATCTGCACCGCCGGCTCGTCGATTCCGGCCCGGGAATTCGCTGCCAAACACGCTGATTTCTACCTGATGCGCGCCGAGCACCCGAACGAGATTGCCGCGCTGATCGCCGACATTCGCGAGCGCGCACTGAAGTACGGGCGCAGCGACATTCGCTTCGGTTTGTCGATTGACGTCATCACCCGCGAAACCGAGGAACTGGCCCGCACCGAAGCCAGGCGCTTCTTCGATGAAGGCATCGCCAGGGGCGCGGTCAAGGCCGTGGCCGCGCATGCCGGGCTGCGCACCGCGCGCAAACTCAGCTATGAAAACGAGTTCGCGCAGAAGACGGAAACCCAGCGTTTCGATGACTTTTTCATCCACCCGAATGTGTGGACCGGTTTCGGCTACATCGGCATTCCGCCGGGCTGCGCGCTGGTGGGCAGCTATGAAAATGTCGTGGCGCGGATTCGTGAGTACAACGCCATCGGCATCGACCTGTTCTTCCTCGCCGGTTACCCGCATCTGGAGGAAGCCTATCGCCTGGGCGAGCACATCCTGCCGCACTTTCGCGGCGAGCGCGCCGAACTGAGCCGCCCGCTGCCGGCGCCGCTGGAACTGCGTTCCGCCAACGGCCCGGCCGGAGCCTGATGCCATGAGCGAGGATCATTCATTGTTCAGTCGCCGGGATTTTCTCGGTCACAGCGCACTGCTTGGCGGCGGTTTGCTGCTCGGTGGCGGCCTGCTCACCGGGTGTGGCCCGAGCGGCGAAAAACCGGCGGCGGCGATTGCCATTGCCGACGATCAGCCGCGTTATGGCGGACGCCTGCGCCTGGGGATTCTCGACGGCAACCAGAGCGGCAACCTCGATGCGCACAAACCCATCGGCAGCGGCATCGTTCGCGGCTTTGCGCTGTACAGCAAGCTGTGGGAATGGGACGAACAGATGCAGCCGCGCCTGGCCCTCGCCGAGTTCGCCGAGCCGAATGCCGACGCCAGCAGCTGGACATTGCGCCTGCGCCCCGGGCTGGAATTCCACCATGGCAAGACCATCGATGCCGATGACCTGATCTTCTCGATCCGCCGCCTCACTGACCCGCAATTGGCCTCGCCCTATGCCGCGCTGTTGCACTGGGTGGACCGCGACAACCTGGTCAAGCTTGACTCGCGCACCGTGCGCCTGAACTTCCGCGAAGGCCGCAGCTATATGCCGCTGGCGGAAACCTGGGTCAACTTCGGCGGCATCGTGCCGGTGGACTATCACCCGGTGAGCAACCCGGTGGGCGCGGGCCCCTACAAACTGAAAAGCTTCACCCCAGGCCAGCGCTCGCTGTTCACCCGCTTCGAGAACTACTACAAGGACGGCAAACCCTACGCCGACGAGCTGGAAATCATCGACTTCAAGGATCAAGTTTCGCGCTTGGCGGCCCTGCGTTCCGGGCAGATCGACATGGCCAATGTGATGCCCACCGAACAGCTGGAAGTGCTGCAGCACGATCCTCGGCTCAAGGTGTTGAAATCGGTGACCGGCAATTGGTTGTCGTTCGACATGAACCTCGACAAGCCACCGTTCAACGATCCACGGGTGCGCGAGGCCTTCCGCCTGCTGGCGGATCGCGAAGAACTGGTGCGCCGGGCGCTCAACGGTCAGGGCCGCGTGGCCAACGACCTGTATGCGCCGAGCGATCCGACCTTCAACCACACGCTCGGGCCGCGTCCCCACGATCCGCAGCGCGCGGCGCAATTGCTCAAGGAGGCGGGTTACGAAAACCTCGAACTGGAACTGGTGACCACGCCGGGGCCGGGGCTGACGTCGGCGCTGGTACTGGCCGAACAGGCCAAGCGCATTGGCGTCACGCTCAAGGTCAAGCAAGTGGACCTGGCCACGTTCCAGGGACCGCTGCGCACCGACTGGACCTTGAGCACCGGCGGCAGCATCGGCGCGCCGTTCCTGGCCAGTGCGATCCACACCGACGCGCCGTTTGCCGTGGCCAACAAGACGCACTTCAAGGATGCACAGTTCAGCGAGCTGTTTCTGGCAGCCATGGCCCAGCCCGATCTGGAGAAACGCAAAGCGTTGGTGCATCAGGTTCAACAGATCCAGTACGAACGCGGCGGCATGCTGATCTGGGGCTACGCCGACCTGCTCGACAGCGTGGCCAACCGCGTAGGCGGCGCGGCGGCAGAAGAGTCGCTGTTCAGCACCTGGCGGTTTGAAAAGCTCTGGTTGAAAGACACGGCGTAACCCACCGCAGCCAGCTTGCTGATGCGATTCAACTGACACACCACGCCCCTGTAGGAGCCGGCTTGCTGGCGATGGCGGTGGTGGCCGTTATGACGCCATCG